>JAREAF010000622.1 GCA_029240475.1 Rhodospirillales bacterium
GTCGAGGCGGTGCTGTGCCCGACGCTGCTGCGCGCCGCCGACCACGCCGCCGCCCAGGGCTGGATCGCCGCCCCGGCGGTCCAGGCGGTCCAGGCCGAGGTCGAAGAACAGACCCGCGCCGCGTAGTCGTCTGACGCATAGTACCCCCGGCCGGCACCCCTGTTGCCGGACACACTGAGTGGCGGGTTCTGACCCGATTCGGCCATCGCGGCTAAGTGAGGTGAGCGTCGGCGGCTACCTTCGCCGGCGGCTACGCTCAACCTCACACGCGCCGGAGACGTCGACGGGGAAGCCGAGGGGGCAATGCTGACCCGAAGCGCTATCCTTGGCCTGCGGATCGTGCCATCATGCGACAGTAACAGCCGAATAGCTTTTCGTTCGCGCTGCCGTGGCGCCCGTGATCAAGTCCCGCGGGAGCGGCTCGATGAGCGATCGGCGCCGAACCCGAGTCGGGAGCTTCCGATGGAGCTGCGTCAGACTCGCCGCGATTTCCTGGCCAGCGCATCATTAGCGGCGGCGGCCGGCGTCCTTGGCGCCCAGGGGTCGCTGGCCGGCGAGGGGGCGCCGGAAGTCACCGCGCTGCGGCTACCTTCTGATCCCAACATCTGCCTCGCGCCTGCGGATATCGCCGAGAACCTGCTGCGCGCGGAAGGCTTCACCGATGTCCGCTACGTGCCTGTTTCAGGGGGCTTTACCCAGCCGCACAGGGCGGCACGCGGCGAGATCGACTTCAGCTTCACCTTCGCGGCGTCGGTCGTCTTTCAACAGGACGCCGGCGTGCCGGTCACGGCGTTGGCAGGAGTCCACTCCGGGTGCTACGAGCTGTTCGCGCACGACCCCGTCCGAACCATCAGAGACCTGAAGGGCAGGAGTGTCGGCATCCAAACCCTAAGCTCGAGCGGGCACCTGTACGTGGCGATCATGGCGGCGCACGTCGGGCTCGACCCGCACGAGGACATCAACTGGGTGACCAGCCCCACCGGCAACGCCATGGAGCTTTTCGCCGAAGGGAAAGTCGATGCCTTCCTGGGCTTTCCCCCGGAGCCACAGGAGCTGCGCGCCCGCAAGATCGGTCGGGTAATCCTTAGCACGGCCACGGACCAGCCATGGTCGCAGTATTTCTGCTGCATGGCGTTCGGCAATCGGGAGTTCGTCCGCGCGTATCCGGTCGCGACCAAGCGCTTCCTGCGGGCTATATTCAAGGCCGCTGACCTCTGCGTCGCCGAGCCGGAGCGGGTGGCGCAACAACTGGTCGATGCCGGGTTCACCCGGCACTACGGCTACGCGCTCCAGGCGCTGACTGACATCCCCTACGACCGCTGGCGCGAGTTCGACCCCGAGGACGCACTGCGGTTCTATGCGCACCGCCTCCACGAGGTCGGCATGATCAAATCGAGCCCGAACGCGATCATCGCGGAGGGCACGGACTGGCGCTTCCTCGACGAGCTCAAGCGCGAGCTGAAGGCGTGAGCGACCGGGCTGGGCTCGCGCCGCCGTGAACTGAACGGAGGAGGCTTCGATGCAGATCAGACAGAATCGCCGCGATTTTCTGGCCAGCGCGTCGCTGGCTGCGGCCGCTGGCACCTTTGGTGCCCGGGGCGCGCTCGCCGACGACGGGGCGGCGCTCGAAACAACCAGGCTCCGATTGGTGAAGATTCCGAGCATTTGCCAGGCACCACAATATATCGCGGAGGCGCTCCTAAGGGCCGAAGGGTTTACCGACCTTCAATACATCGAGAAGCCCGGGGCCCTGGCAATCCAGCAGATGCTGGCGTCCGGGGAGGCCGACATCAACAACCTCTTCGCCGGACCTCTCATCACCCGGATCGATGCCGGAGATCCAATTGTTGTTCTCGCGGGACTCCACATCGGCTGCTTCGAGCTCTTCGGAACCGAGCGCGTCCGTTCCATCCGCGACTTGAAGGGAAAGTCAGTTGCGGTATGGGAACTCGGTTCTGCGCAGCACGTCTTCCTCGCCAGCATGCTGGCGTATGTTGGAGTGGACCCCGGCAAGGACATCGATTGGATCACGCGTCCGCCGGCGGAGGCGAAGCAGATGCTTGCGGCTGGAAGGGTGGACGCCTACCTCGGCTTCCCCCCTGACCCCCAGGAACTGCGGGCGAAGCAGATTGGGCATGTGGTGGTCAACAGTGTCCTCGACCGCCCCTGGTCGCAATATTTTTGCTGCATGCTGGCGGGCAATCGTGCGTTCGTCCGAAACCACCCGAACGCCACCAAGCGGGCCATACGCGCTATCCTGAAAGCGAACACGATCTGCGCGCTCGAGCCAGAGAGAACGGCGCGCTATCTCGTAGATGGAGCCTTTACCGCCTCCTATGACTATGCCCTCCAGACGATGAAGGACATTCCCTACATGCAATGGCGCGACTACAGCGCTGAAGACACGCTGCGCTTTTATGCTTTGCGGCTCCACGAGGTAGGCATGATCAAGTCCAGCCCGAACAGGATCATCGCCGAGGGCACTGACTGGCGCTTCGTCAACGAGCTCAAACGCGAGCTGAAATCGTGAGTCGCGTTGCCCGAGAATGACGGCTCATGGGCTAGAAGCCGAACTCCCGCGAGCATTTTTCAGCCCAGCGGGCTTCAGGTATTGCGCCCGTTGGATCTCGACCGC
>JAREAF010000623.1 GCA_029240475.1 Rhodospirillales bacterium
ACGAACATCCAATGTCATGCTTCGAACGCAGTTCCGCCGGCGCTCTGGCCGCGCTGGCCCTTGCCCTGGCGGCGCCGAGCGCGGGCGCGCAAGAGCTCGCCGTGCCGCCGGAAAACCAGACCGCCGTCGCGGTGACCATCTACAACGAGAACCTGGCCCTGGTGAAGGATCGTCGCAGGGTCGACCTCACCGGGGGAATCCAGCGCCTCTCCTTCATCGATGTCAGCGCGCAGATCAGGCCCGAGACGGCGCTCCTCTCCGGGGGCGGCGTCTCCGTGCGCGAGCAGAATTTCGACTTCGACCTGCTGACGCCGCGGAGCCTGTTGGAGAAGGCGATCGGCCGCGAGGTGCGCATCGTGCGCACCCATCCCGAGACCGGCGAGGACCTGGTCGAAACCGGGACGCTGCTCTCGGTGGCGGACGGCATCGTGGTGCGCATCGGCAATCGCATCGAGCTGAACCCGCCGGGGCGGATCGTGCTCGGCGAGGTGCCCCCGAACTTGCGCGCCCGGCCGACGCTCGTGCTGGAGATCGAGGGCGGCACCCCTGGCGCCGCCGAGCTGGAGCTGGCCTACCTGACCGGCGGCCTTGCCTGGAAGGCGGATTACGTGGCCTCGCTCAACGCCGACGAGACCGCGATCGATCTGGACGGGCTGATCACGCTCACCAACATCAGCGGCACGAGCTACCGCAATGCGCTGCTGCAGCTGGTGGCCGGGCAGGTCAATGTGGTGCAGCCCTTCATCCTGGAGCGGATGGCCGTGCCGGAGAGCATGGCCGCCGCCAGCCAACCCAAGGTGCAGGAGGAGGCCGCCTTCGAGTATCACCTCTACACGCTTGAGCGCCCCGCGACGATCGCGGAGAACCAGACCAAGCAGGTCGCGCTCATGACGGCGAGCGCCATTCCGGTCGCGAAGGAATACCGCTTCGTGCGCGCGGTCTCCGAGCATGACTGGCAGTTCGCCGAGCCGCAGCGCGTGAACGCGACCGTGCGCCTCTCGTTCGAGAACACCGAGGCGGCGCATCTCGGGCGCGCCCTTCCCGGCGGCATCATCCGCGTCTACAAGGCCGATTCGGCGGGCCGCTCGATCTTCGTCGGCGAGGACCAGATCGAGCACACGCCCGAGAACGAGACGGTCAGGCTCGCGCTGGGCCAGGCCTTCGACGTGACCGCGACCGGCAGGCCGACCGAGTTCCAGAAGATCTCGGACCGGGTGTGGGAGGCCGCGTTCGAGATCGCGGTGAAGAACGCCAAGCCGACGCCGATCACCGCGACCGTGGTCGAGCAGTTCCCGGCCGACTGGAGAATCCTCCAGGAGAGCCTGCCGCACCAGAAGATCGACGCGCGCACCGCCAGCTGGTCGGTCGCCGTGCCGGCCAAGGGCGAGACCAAGCTGAACTACCGCGTGCGGATCACGTATTGAATGTTAGAAGGGCAGGTGTGTGGAGGGGAGGAATCGAACCTCCCCTGCGGCACTCCCAGCCTGCGGCCCAATCAGCCAGAAACGTCTCGTCGCTTGCGTGGTATTGCCCCCACCAGGGTCCACAGCGCCGCACGCAACTCCACACACAATCTGGCGTGTACAGCCATTGTGGCCTCCATCATGGTGCTTTCAACCGTGGTGGAAACCTGGATGACGGCATACCACGCCGCGACGACTACGAGTCCGAGCTGAAACGACCCGACGGCCGAGCTGATTCTACTCGATCATGCGAAGTTGCTTCGCACTGTCAACTTCCGCCTACTCCGCCCGGACGCGCAGCACGGTGCCCTCGACGCCGACGACCCGCACCTTGGTCCCGGCCGGCAGGTCCGGTCCGGCGACGCCCCACATCGTGTCCGCGACCTTCATGCGGCCGCGCCCGTCGGTGATGGGCTCGGTCAGATGGAAGACCTGCCCGACATATTGCTCGCCGCGCCGGTTGAG
This sequence comes from Rhodospirillales bacterium, assembly GCA_029240475.1. Lineage (GTDB taxonomy): Bacteria > Pseudomonadota > Alphaproteobacteria > JAREAF01 > JAREAF01 > JAREAF01. Next base: position 1,929 of record JAREAF010000623.1, read on the forward strand.
GGTCGGGTCGTCGCTGGTCTGCGGCAGGCGCCTGGCATAGAGCCGCCAGGCGGCGACCGCCGCGACGCCGGCCACCGCGAACAGCAGCACCTGAATCTGCCAGTAGAGGTCGGGGAGGATCAGCACGATCAGCCCGACCGCCCCCGCGGCCATCGCGAGCCAGAGAAAGAAGGTTCCGGGCGCGGCCACCTCGAGCGCCAAGAGGATGACGGCCAGCACCCACCAGTGCCAGAACTCGGCGCGGGCGAGGAAGTCGCTCATCTCAGCTCCGCGCCGCCATGGCTTCGCGAGCGAGTTCCGCAAGCCCCGACACGGCCCCGATCACGCCGGAGGCTTCGAGCGGCATCAGCACCAGCTTCTGGTTCGGCGCCGAGGCGATCTGGGCCAGGGCCTCCACATATTTCTGCGCGACGAAGTAGTTGATGGCCTGCACGCTGCCGGACGCGATCGCCTGGCTGACCACCTGCGTGGCCTTGGCCTCCGCCTCGGCCGAGCGCTCGCGGGCCTCCGCGTCGCGGAAGGCGGCCTCGCGCCGGCCTTCGGCTTCGAGGATCGCTGCCTGCTTCTCGCCCTCGGCCCTGAGGATCTGCGCCTGCCGCACGCCCTCGGCTTCGAGGATCACCGCGCGCCGGTCGCGCTCGGCCTTCATCTGCCGGCCCATCGAATCCACCAGGTCGCGGGGCGGCGCGATGTCCTTGATCTC
>JAREAF010000099.1 GCA_029240475.1 Rhodospirillales bacterium
CGCGCGGAAGGCGGCGAGCAGCTCGGCCTCGCGCGCCTTGACCTTGCGGTAGTTCGCCTCCAGCACATGGCCGAAGCCGCGGATGTCGATCGGCAGGCGGGCCAGCTCGACCGCGAGCGCATGATTTTCGTGGCTGAGATTGGCGACGAGCTCCTCGACCAGCCGCTCATACTCGCCGATCATCGCCCGCTCGCGGCGCCGCTCCTCGGAGCGGCCGAACGGATCGAGCGCGGTGCCGCGCAGCCATTTGAACCGCGCCAGGAGCCCGAACGCTTTCAGCATCCAAGGCCCGTAGGCCTTCTTCTTCAGATGCCCCGTCGTCGGGTCGCGCTCGGCCAGGAGCGGCGGGGCGAGGTGGATTTCGAGCCGGTAGTCGCCCTCGAACTGCTGCTGCAGCTGCTTGAGGAAGGCGCCGTCGGTATAGAGCCGCGCGACCTCGTACTCGTCCTTGTAGGCCATCATCTTGTGCGCGGAGCGGGCGACCGCCTCGGCCAGGCCGCCGAGGCCCTTGGCCTTGGTCGCTTCCGCCTCGCGCACGCGCTCGACGAGCTTGCGATAGCGCTCGGCATAGGCGCGGTTCTGGTACCGGGTCAGATGCTCGACCCGTTTTTCGATCATCTCGTCCAGGCTGCGCGAGAGCCGGTGCGACGGCGGCTCGACGAGGGCCGGCGCGGCCGCGCGCTCAACGGAAGCCAGATCGTGCGCCGCGCGGCGGCCCCACAGGAAGGCCCGCTTGTTCGCCTCGGCCGCCGTGCCGTTCAGCTCGATCGCGCGCAACAGCGATTCGGCCGAGAGCGGGATCAGCCCCTTCTGCCAGGCATAGCCGAGCATGAAGGGGTTGGTCGCGATGGAATCGCCCAGGAGCGCGGTGGCGAGCCGCGTCGCGTCGAGGAAGTCGGCCGCCTCCGGCCCGACCGCGTCGCGCACCGCCTTGTGCAGCTCGCGGCCGGGGAGCGTGAAGTCCGGGTTGCGGGTGAAATCGCCCGTGACCGTCTCATGCTCGTTGACGACGGCGCGGCTGTAGCCGGCGCGCATCTTGGCCAGGGCGTCGTAGCTGCCCGACACGACGATGTCGCAGCCGAGCAGCAGCCGCGCGCCGCCCGCCGCGATCCGCACGGCGTGGATGTCCTCCGGCGACCTGGCGATGCGCACATGGCTGTAGACCGCGCCGCCCTTCTGGGCGAGGCCGGTCATGTCGAGGATGGAGCAGCCCTTGCCTTCGAGATGGGCGGCCATGCCGAGCAGCGCGCCAATTGTGACGACGCCGGTGCCGCCGACGCCGGTCACGAGGATGCCCCAGGGCTCGTCCAGCTCCGGGAGGACCGGCTCGGGCAAATCGCTCCCCTCGGCCGAAAGATCGCCGGGCTTGGCCGCTTCGATGCGGGGCTTGCGCACCTTCCCGCCATGCACGGTGACGAAGCTGGGGCAGAAGCCCTTGAGGCAGGAATAGTCCTTGTTGCAGCTCGACTGGTCGATGGCGCGCTTGCGGCCGAACTCGGTCTCGACCGGCACGATCGAGAGGCAGTTGGACTGGACCGAGCAGTCGCCGCAGCCCTCGCACACGCCCTCATTGATGAAGACGCGCTTCTGGGGATCCTCCATCGTGCCGCGCTTGCGGCGGCGGCGCTTCTCGGCCGCGCAGGTCTGGTCGTAGACGATGGCGGTGACCCCCGGCACGTCGCGCAGCTCGCGCTGGATCGCGTCGAGATCGTCGCGGTGGCGGACCGTCACCGATGAAGCAAAGCCGCCAGAGGTCGGGTACTTCTCCGGCTCGTCGGAGACCACGACGATCTTCTTCACGCCCTCGCCATAGAGCTGGTGCGTGATCTTAGGCACCGAGAGCTGGCCGTCGACCGGCTGGCCGCCGGTCATGGCGACGGCGTCGTTGTAGAGGATCTTGTAGGTGATGTTGACGCCCGAGGCGACCGCGGCGCGGATCGCCAGGATGCCGGAATGGAAATAGGTGCCGTCGCCGAGATTGGCGAAGACGTGACGCGTTTCGGTGAAGGGCGCCTGCCCGACCCAGGTCACGCCCTCGCCGCCCATCTGGGTGAAAGTGTCGGTGCGGCGGTCCATCCACTGGACCATGTAGTGGCAGCCGATGCCGGCCAGCGCGCGGCTCCCCTCGGGCACCTTTGTCGAGCTGTTGTGCGGGCAGCCGGAGCAGAAATAGGGAATGCGCTTGACAGTGACCGGATTGGCGGCGAGCGCCTTTTCCTTTTCGGCGAGGAACTGCAGCCGCCGCTCGATCCGCTCGGAGGTGTAGAAGCGGCGGATCCGCGAGGCAATGACGCGCGCGATGCGGGCCGGGGTCAGCTCGTCGGTCGAGGGCAGGATCCATTCGCGGTTCTCGTCGAACTTGCCGATGACCCGCGGGCGCACATCCTCGCGCCAATTGTAGAGCTGCTCCTTGAGCTGGTTCTCGATGACCGCGCGCTTCTCCTCGACGACCAGGATCTCCTCGAGACCTTCGGCGAAATGGCGCACGCCCTCGCGCTCGAGCGGCCAGGTCATCGCCACCTTGTAGAGGGTGAGGCCGATCTCGGCCGCCAGCGCATCGTCGATGCCGAGATCGTCGAGCGCCTGCCGCACGTCGAGATAGGACTTGCCGGCGGTGACGATGCCTAAGCGCCGCTTCGGGCTGTCGATCACCACCTTGTCGAGCTTGTTCGCGCGAGCGAAGGCAAGCGCGGCATAGAGCTTGTATTTGTGGAGCCGCTTCTCCTGCTCCAGCGGCGGGTCCGGCCAGCGGATGTTGAGCCCGCCCGGCGGCATGTCGAAGTCGGAGGGGAGCGCCATCTGCACCCGGTGCGGATCGACATGGACCGAGGCCGAGCTGTCGACGGTCTCGGCCACGGTCTTGAAGGCGACCCAGCAGCCCGAATAGCGGCTCATCGCCCAGCCATAAAGGCCGAGATCGAGGAATTCCTGGACGCCCGCCGGGTTGAGCACCGGGATGAGCGCATCCATGAAGGCGTATTCGCTCTGATGGGCGAGGGTCGAGCTCTTGCAGGTATGGTCGTCGCCGGCGAGCAGCAGCACCCCGCCATGCCGCGAGGAGCCGGCCGAGTTGCCGTGCTTCAGCACGTCGCCCGAGCGGTCGACGCCCGGCCCCTTGCCGTACCACATCGCGAAGACGCCGTCATATTTGGCGCCGGGGAAGAGATTGACCTGCTGGCTGCCCCAGACCGACGTCGCGGCGAGGTCTTCGTTCACGCCGGGCAGGAAATGCAGGTGGTTCTTCTCGACGAACCGCTTGGCCCCCCAGAAGGCCTGGTCGAGCCCGCCCAAGGGCGAGCCGCGATAGCCGGAGATGAAGCCGGCCGTGTTCAGCCCGGCCGCGAGGTCCCGCTGCCGCTGCATCATCGGCAGGCGCACGAGCGCCTGCGTCCCGGTCAGATAGACTCGGCCGGATTCGAGTGCGTATTTGTCGTCGAGGGTGACGGCTGCCAAAGCCATCGTCATCTCTCCGGGGCTGCCTGCTTGTTCGTTGCCTGACCCTGCCCTGCCAAGCTAATGCCGCCGGCCTGCCCCTTCAATTCGCCGGACGGTTCTTCATGAAAAACGCAATCCTGAGGGGCTTGGGTCCCGGTCCTCCGTCGATTTCTGTCGTTCGGCGCGCAACACCAGGAAAGTCCGCATAAGCCTCTGGCGATGAGGCCGTCCTGGCAGGCCGGGGCGTTCCTGCTAGGCTAGCCCCTCCGGGAAGCCACAGCGGATCGCATCCCCATGCCCATTCTCGTCACCGGCGCCGCCGGGTTCATCGGCTTTCACGTCGCCCGCGCCCTGTTGGACCGGGACGAGCAGGTGATCGGCCTCGACGACCTCAACGACTACTACGACGTCGCCTTGAAGGAGCGCCGCCGCACGATCCTGGAGCAGCGGCCGGACTTCACCTTCCACAAGGCGGATGTCGCCGACCGGCAGGCGCTGGCGGCGATCTTCGCGCGCCACCCCGGCATCGACCGGATCGTGCATCTGGCGGCGCAGGCGGGGGTACGCTACTCGCTGATCAACCCCTATGCCTATGTGCATGCCAATCTCCTGGGGCAGGTCACCCTGTTCGAGGCGGCGCGCGCGGCCCAGGGCATTCGGCACCTGGTCTATGCCAGCTCCTCCTCCGTCTACGGGGATTCCACCCGCCTGCCCTTCGCGCTGGACGATCCCGCCGACCGGCCGCGGTCGCTCTATGGCGCGAGCAAGCGCTCGGGCGAGATGATCGCGCGCAGCTATGCGGCCATGTTCCGGCTGCCCTTCACGGGTCTGCGCTTCTTCACGGTGTACGGGCCTTGGGGCCGGCCCGACATGTCGGCCTATCTCTTCACGAAGGCGATCCTGGCGGGGGAGCCGATCACGCTCTTCAACCATGGCGAGATGAAGCGCGACTTCACCTATATCGACGACATTGTCGCCGGCGTGCTGGCCGCGCTCGACCGCCCGGCGCAGCCGGACGAGACCGGCGCGCCGCACCGGATCTACAATCTCGGCAACCACCGCTCGGAGCCGCTGAAGCGCTTCGTGGAGCTGATCGAACAGGCCTGCGGTCGCAAGGCCGAGATCCAATACGCCCCGATGCAGCCGGGCGACGTGCCCGAGACCTACGCGGACATCGAGGACTCCCGCCGCGACCTCGGCTTCGAGCCGAAGACGCCGATCGATGAGGGCATCCCGAAATTCGTGAAGTGGTTTCGGGACTATCACAAGGTGTGAGGAGTGAAAGGGGTCGGCTAGATCTACTCCCCCTCCCCCCTTGAGGGGGAGGGTTGGGGAGGGGGGTTCAGCAGCGCTAACCGGATCGTTTCCAGAACGCCCTCGGAATTCGTGAAAACTTCGGCGTTCCAGAACCGCAGCACCCGGTAACCCGCACGCGCCAGCCAGACTGTTCGGCGATCATCCTGGGCCGCCTGCAATGTATGCTGGCCGCCATCAAGTTCGACGATCAGCCGCGCAGAATGACACGCAAAGTCGGCGATATACGGTCCGATCGGCACCTGTCGCCGAAAGCGAAACCCTTGCAGCTGCTTGCGGCGCAACAGCCACCAGAGCTTCCGCTCTGCATCCGTCATTTCCGCGCGCAATCGCCGGGCTTTGGATGCTGCGCCACCCCCCTCCCTACCCTCCCCCTCAAGGGACCCTCGCAAGGGGGGGTGGGGAAAGAAGGCGCCGGGACATCCCACCCGCACGGGCGTTGCCCTCGCACCCTTTCCCGTGGGCGGGAGAGGGGTTCTAATCTGCCCGCTATGGCGGACGCGATCCGAACCGAGGTCCTGATCGTCGGCGGGGGCATGGTGGGGCTCAGCCTTGGCCTCGCCCTGGCGCGCGCGGGCATCGCCGCCGTGGTGATCGACCGCGAGGCTCCCGCGGCGCGCGAGGCCGAGCCCTTCGACGGCCGCAGCTCGGCGATCGCCCACGCCTCGCAGCGCATCCTCGCCGGAATTGAGGTCTGGGCCGACATGGCCGCCGAGGCGCAGCCGATCCTCGACATCCGCGTCTCGGATGGGCGCGTCGGCCGCCCGGCCGCGCCGCTGTTCCTGCATTTCGACCATCGCCAGGTCGCCGCGCCCTTCGGCTTCATCGTCGAGAACCGGGTGATCCGCACGGCTCTCGCGCGCGCGGTCGCCGGCTGCCCGAGCCTGACGCATCTCGCCCCGGCCGATCTCGCCGAGGCGACCCGGCGGCCGAACGGCGTCGCAGCCAAGCTCGCCGACGGGCGGCGCATCGAGGCGCAGCTCCTCGTCGCTGCGGACGGACGCTACTCGCGCCTCAGGACCGAGGCGCAGATCCCGGTCGTGCGCTGGTCCTATCCGCAGATCGGGATCGTCGCCACGGTCGCCCACGCTCTGCCGCATGAGGGCGTGGCGCATGAGCATTTCCTGCCCTCCGGCCCATTCGCCATGCTGCCCATGACGGGGAACCGCTCCTCGATCGTCTGGACCGAGCGGCGCGACCTCGCGCCCCAAATGCTTGCCCTGGACCCGGGCGAATTCGCCGCCGAGATCGAGCGGCGCTTCGGCCCGAGCCTGGGCGCGATCGAGCTGGTCGGACGGCGCTGGTCCTATCCGCTGGAGTTCGTGCATGCCGCGCGCTATGCCGACCGCCGCCTCGCGCTGGTGGGCGATGCCGCGCACGCCATCCACCCGATCGCGGGACAGGGCCTCAATCTGGGCCTCCGCGACGTCGCCGCCTTGGCGGAGGCGGTGGTCGATGCGGCACGGCTGGGTCTCGATCCTGGCGGTCCGGAGGCGCTGCAGCGCTATCAGAGCTGGCGCAGATTCGACAGCCTCGCCGTCGCCGCCGTGACGGACGGGCTCAACCGGCTCTTCTCGAACGATCTCGAGCCGGTGCGCTTGGCGCGCGATCTCGGCCTCGCCGCGGTCGACCGCATGCCTGGCCTGAAGCGCTTCTTCATGCGCACCGCGATGGGCGACACGGGCGAGCTGCCGCGCCTTGCGAAGGGCGAGGCGCTCTAGACCCCAATCGGTGTGAATGCGTCGCGATCTGTCAGTGGAACACGGATGAACACGGATCAGAATAGGATGAACACGGATGATTGAATCCCCATCCGTATCCATCCGTGGTCATCCGTGTCATCCCCTTCAAGAATTGAAGACACCGCGGTCATGCCCCGGGCTGTCGATCAGATATGAATCGCCCGTCCCGCCACGCCGAGCGCGGCTTCCTTGACCGCCTCGTTGAGGGTGGGGTGCGCGTGGAAGGCGCGGGCGATGTCCTCGGCCGAGGCGCCGAACTCCATCGCCATCACGCATTCATGGATGACGGTGCCCGCCTCCGGCCCGATCACATGCACGCCCAGGACGCGGTCGGTCTTGGCGTCGGCCAGGATCTTGACGAACCCCTCGGTGTCGACCACCGCGCGGGCGCGGCTGTTGGCGAGGAAGGGGAACTTGCCGGCCTTGTATTCGATGCCGGCGGATTTCAGCTCCTCCTCGGTCTTGCCGACCGAGGCGACCTCGGGATGGGTGTAGACCACGCCCGGCACGGTCTCGTAATTCACGTGCCCCGCCTGGCCTGCGATGATCTCGGCGACGGCCACGCCCTCCTCCTCCGCCTTGTGCGCCAGCATCGGCCCGGCGATCACGTCGCCGATCGCATAGATGCCCGCGACGTTGGTGCGGAAATGCGCATCGGTCTTGATGCGCCCGCGCTCGTCGAGCGCAACGCCCGCGCCCTCCAGCCCCAGCCCCTCGGTGAAGGGCCGCCGGCCGATCGCGACCAGCACCACATCGGCATCGATGCTCTCGGCGGGGCCGCCCTTGGCCGGCTCGACGGTGAGGCTCACGCCCTTGTTGGTCTTCTTCGCCGCCGTGACCTTCGAGCCGAGGCGGAACTCGAAGCCCTGCTTGGCGAGGATGCGCTGGAACTGCTTGGCGACCTCGCCATCCATGCCGGGCAGGATGCGGTCGAGGAACTCGACCACCGTGACCTTGGCGCCGAGCCGGCTCCAGACCGAGCCCATCTCAAGGCCGATATAGCCGCCGCCGACCACCACCATGCGCTCGGGCACGGATTTGAGCGCCAGAGCGCCGGTCGAGGTGACGATGCGCTCCTCATCCACCTCGACGCCCTTCAAGGGCATGCTTTCCGAGCCGGTGGCGATGATCACGTTCTTCGCATCGATCCGCCGCCCCTCGACCGAAACGAGGCCGGGCTTCTCGACGCGGCCGGCCCCCTTGATCCATTCGACCTTGTTCTTCTTGAAGAGCTGCTCGACGCCCTTGGTGAGGCCGGTCACCACCTGGTCCTTGGTCGCCATCATGGCGGGAAGGTCGAGCGCGACCTCGCCCAGTTTCACGCCATGCTTGGCGAGGCCGTTCTTGGTCTCGGCGAATTTGGCCGAGGAATTCAAGAGCGCCTTGGACGGGATGCAGCCGATATTGAGGCAGGTGCCGCCGAGCGCGCCCCGCTTCTCGATGCAGGCCGTCTTGAGGCCGAGCTGCGCCGCGCGGATCGCGGCCACGTAGCCGCCCGGTCCGCCGCCGATCACCACCACATCGAAGCTATCCGCCATCGCCGCCGTCCCATGTTTCTGATGTTGGTCTTAGACCAGGCCTGCCCCGGTGCCAAGCCGAGGAGCCATGCCGCCCGGCCAACGCCGCTCCGACGAAATCAGCCGCTTGACCTTCTAGTCTTGGGAAGGTTCATCCTGCCGCCCAATGAGCGGTTTCGGCCAGGCGTCAACAGGAGTTGAGCCATGAACGCAGACTACGCCACGCACACGCACGCACACCATGAACCGCAGGGCAGCGCCGCCGCTGCCGCATCGCCATCGCTGAACCGCGTCGCGCTCTCGGCGACGCTGCATTGCCTCACCGGCTGCGCCATCGGCGAGGTGCTCGGCATGGTGATCGGCACCGCGCTCGGCTGGGGCAACGCCGCCACCATCGCGCTCGCGGTCGTGCTCGCCTTCTTCTTCGGCTATGCGCTGACGGTCGTGCCGCTGTTCCGCGCGCGCCTGGGATGGCGCACCGTGCTTGCAAC
>JAREAF010000100.1 GCA_029240475.1 Rhodospirillales bacterium
GCCGTGATCGATATGGGCGATGATCGCGAAGTTGCGGATATGGGCGAGATCGGTCATGGCTCTTGGGGACTCGTGGCGCCGGCCGGCGCGCCGAGAACATAGGGAGGAAGGGCTGAAGAAGCAATGTGGAGGGCACCTCTTCCGGAACGGGAGAGGTCGCGAGCGCGACGCGCGAGCGGGTGAGGGTCGCGCCGCGCGCACATGCCCTCACCCTCCCGGCGCTGGCGCGCCGGGCCCCTCCCTCTCCCCGCTGGCGTGGGAGAGGGGCGATCCCTAGACTTCCCCCATGGACTTCACCGACGCCCAGCTTCAGCGCTATGCGCGGCACATCATCCTGCCCGAGGTGGGCGGGGTCGGGCAGGAGCGCCTGCTCAAATCCCGGGTGCTGGTGGTGGGCGCGGGCGGGCTCGGCTCGCCGCTGCTGCTCTATCTCGCCGCGGCAGGGATCGGCACGCTCGGCGTCATCGATTACGACCGCGTCGACTTGACCAACCTGCAGCGGCAGGTGCTGCACGGCACCGGGGATCTGGGCCGGCTCAAGGTCGAGAGCGCGGCCGACGCCATCGCCCGCGTCAATCCGGAGGTCAGGGTCGAGCCGCATGCCGAGAAGCTGACCCACGCCAACGCGCTGGAACTCATCTCGCGCTACGACATCGTCGCCGATGGCACCGACAGTTTCGATGCGCGCTACCTGCTCAACGACGCCTGCCACTTCGCCAGGCGCACGCTGATCTCGGCGGCGCTGCTGCGCTTCGACGGGCAGCTCTCGACCTTCAAATCCTGGGCCGGGCCGCCCAATCCCTGCTATCGCTGCCTCTTCCGGGAGAAGCCCGAGCCGGGCCTCGTTCCGAGCTGCTCGGAGGCGGGGATCCTCGGCTCGCTCGCCGGCACCATGGGCACGCTGCAGGCGACCGAGCTGATGAAGGAGCTGCTCGGCATCGGCCGCTCGCTCTCAGGAAGGCTCCTGCTCTATGACGGGCTCGAAGGGACCTTCCGCATGCTCAACCTGCCGCGCGACCCCGACTGCCCGCTCTGCGGCGACCACCCCACCCTCACCGTGGCCGACCTCCATGGCTAAGGCCAAAGCCGCGCTCAACCTCGTGCTGATCTCGGACCTCTATGAGCGCGTGCATTACGCCCTGGTGATGGCGAGCGCGGCGGCGGCGACGGGACGCAAGGTGCGGCTGTTCCTGTCGATGGGGGCGCTGAAGGCGCTGGCGCGCGGCACCGGTGAGCGGCCGGGCTGGCACGATCTGTCACCCTCCTCCGGCGGCCTCTCGGCGATGGACCAGGACCGCGCCTTCGCCGAGGCGGGCGTCGCGACCTTCGAGGAGCTCTTGCAGGCGACGGCGGCGCTCGGCGGCGAGCTGATGGCCTGCGAGATGGGGATGCGCGCGGTCGGGCTCGCGCGCCACGAGCTGCGCTCGGACATCGAGATCGCCGAAGGCGGCGTCGTCACCTTCCTCGCCGCCGCCGAGGGCACCGGGCCGATCCTCTTCGTGTGAGCGCTCGCCGCCAATGACCGCCGATGTGACCCTGCCGCTCTGGCTCGCGCTGCTGATGGGGGCGCTCGCGCTGTGGGCGGCGCTGACGCGCATCCTGGTGCCGGGCGTGCGCTGGATGCTGCGCCGGCGCGTCAACCGGCTGATCGAGGATCTGAACCGCCGGCTGCCGCTGAAGATCCCGCCTTTCGCGCTCGCCAAGCGCCGCGTGCTGATCGACCGGCTCTGCTACGACCCGAAGGTGCTGGCGGCGGTCGAGGCCGAATCGATCGCGACCGGCGCGCCGCGCGCGGTGCTGATGGGCGAGGCCCTGCGCTACGCCCGCGAGATCGTGCCGGCCTTCAACGCCTATCTCTATTTCCGCATCGGCTATTGGCTGGCGCGCCGCATCGCCTGCTCGCTCTATCGCGTGCGGCTCGGCTTCGCCGACGAGGCGGCGCTGGCCGCGATCCCGCCGGGCTCGACGGTGGTGTTCGTCATGAACCACCGCAGCAACTTCGATTACGTGCTGGTCGCCTTCCTCGCCGCCGACCGCACGGCCCTCAGCTACGCGGTCGGCGAATGGGCGCGCATCTGGCCCTTGCAGACCCTCATCCGCGCGCTCGGCGCCTATTTCGTGCGGCGCAACTCGGGCCGCGCCCTTTATCGACGCGTGCTGGAGAGCTATGTCGCCATGGCGGTCGAGAACGGCGTGGCGCAGGCGATCTATCCGGAGGGCGGCCTCAGCCGCGACGGCCGCCTGCGCCGGCCCAAGCTCGGCCTCATCGATTACATGCTCAAGGCCTTCGAGCCGCAGGGCCCGCGCGACCTCGTCTTCGTGCCGGTCGGCATCAATTACGACCGTGTCCTGGAGGATCGCAGCCTGCTCCTCTCCATGGACCAGGACCGGCGCGGGCGCGGCAAGCTCGCCGCCATCGGCACCACGCTCGCATTCGTCGCGCGCAACCTGCAGCTGATGGCGCGCGGCCGCTGGTACCGGTTCGGCTATGCCTGCGTGAATTTCGGCACGCCCGTCTCCGCGCGCGACTGGATCATGAGCCGGGCGCCGGACCTGCGCCACGCGGAGAAGGAGCGCCGCATCGCGCTGGTCGAGGAGTTCGCCGAGGAGCTGATGGCGCGCGTGGCGGAGATCGTGCCGGCCCTGCCGGTGTCGCTGGTCGCGACCGTGCTCACGCGCGAGCCGATGCGCGCCTGGACCGAGCTCGAGATCAAGGCGGAGGTGAAGGCGCTCATGGACCGCCTCGCCCGCGCCGGGGCCAAGGTCTACATCCCGCGCCGCGACGAGGATTATGCCGTCGGCGCGGGCTTGCGCATGCTGACGCTGCGCCGCCTGCTCGCGCGGGGCGAGGACGGGCTCTATCGCGCGACGCCCGAAGAGCTGCCGCTGCTGCGCTATTATGCGAACGCGATCGCGGAGGTGGTGGAGCGCGCGGAGGGTTCGTCCGAAATCGAGGAGCGCCGGCCTCAGCGGCTTGGGCAGTTGGCGTTGGCGCAGGAGGCGACGCCGCTCGCCGGGACATAGTCCCCGCAGAGCCGGCATTTCACCATGTCCTGGACGTTGCGGCGCGCGGGACGGCCGCGCCCGGCCTCGCGCTGCAGTTTCTTGCGCTCGGCGGCGATCTGGCCGATGAGGCGGAAGCCGTACCAGACCGCGGTCACGATCGCGATCAGGATGAGGATTTTCTGGAAGCCGACCCCGAACATCGGGCCATTTAGCGGCGATGGCGCGCCGCGGTCAAGGAAAGCTCCGGCCGAGGCGCGCGCTTAGAGCCCGTAGCGCGACCAGAGCATCCGCTCCTCGAGCGCGGCGAGCGCGGCGGCCGCCCAGTCGCCGGGCGCGATGTCGGGCCTGAGGCGCCGCGGGATCCAGCCGCGCCGCGCGCCGATCGCGACCAGACGCACCTTCTCGCCATAGCGCGCGCGCATGAGCTGGCGCATCTCGGCCACGCCGTCGATCAGGCCCATCTCCAGCGCGCGGCGGCCCGACCAGACCGAGCCGGTGAAGAGCTCGGACTCCTCCGCCTTCAGCTTGCCCGCGCGGCGGCTGCGCACCAGGGCCTTGAAGCTCTCGAAGAGATCGGCCTGGATCTCCTTCAGCCGCTCGACATCGCCGGGCTGCTCGGGGCGGAACGGATCCAGCATCGCCTTGTGCGGGCCGGTCGCATGCAGCCGGCGCTCCACGCCGATGCGGTTCAACAGTTCGGGAAATCCGAAGCCGGCGCTGACCACGCCGATCGATCCCACGATCGAGGTCTCGTCCGCATGGATCTCGTCGCCCGCGCAGGCGAGCCAGTAGCCGCCCGAGGCGGCGACATCCTCGATGAAGGCATGGACGGTGAGCTTGCGCTCGGCCGCGAGCGAACGGATGCGGCTGTGGATCAGCGAGGATTGCGCGGCCGAGCCCCCGGGCGAGTTGATCGCGAGCGCGACCGCTTTTGCCCCCGGCCAGCGGAAGGCGCGCTCGAGCAGGGGCGCGAGGCCGGCGAGGGTCAGGCCCGGCCGCAGCGGCGATATGGCCCCGACGATCCCGGCAAGCCGCACCACGGGGACGACCGGCGTCGGCTCGACCCCGACCAGTCGCCGCAGCGCATAGGACCAGGAGGTCAGCATCCTCTACTCCGCATAGATGCGATCGGGGCAATCGGGCTCGACATCGAGGCCGAGATGGTAATAGGCGTGCCACAGCACCGCCTCGCCGCCCTCGACGACGAAGTGCAGCCCCTCGCCCGAGGTGCAGATCCGAAACCGTTCGGGCGTGCCGTCGCCATCGAGGTCGATGCCGCGCCCCGGCGCCGCCTCGGGAGCGTCCAGGACGGCAAAGAGCGCGCCCGCTCCCGCCAGAGCCTCGATCGATTTCGGGTCCTGCGGCTCGATCCGGTAGAAGAAGGCAGGCGCGTCCGGCTGGCGCGGCCAGATGAAGCGGGATTTCAGCTCGCCACAGCCTTCGCCTGCGCCCTGTGCGACCCGCGCCGAGGCCCGGATCCCTTGGTAGGGCTCGTAGAGCAACAGCTCCGTGCCGGGCGCGATCTTCTCCGCGCCCGTGGCAAGGCACCACAGGCCGCTGCGCGATTCCGCAAGGCCCAGCTCGGCCGATTGCGCCAGCGCCGGGACGGTGATGAAGGCGAGCAGAAGGGCGGCGGGAAGGCGCATGGCGGGGGATGGTAGCGGCCGGTCCGGACGGGAGCAACGCGACCCTTCGGCGGATGTTGCAGGGCCACCTGCCCTCACAGACGGAGCGTCCGGCCATGGACATGCGCACCTGCATCGCGCTTTGCAGCGAATGCCACCAGGTCTGCCTCGAGACCCTGACCCACTGCATCGGCGTGGGCGGCCGCCATGCCGAGGCGGCGCATCTGCAGATCCTGCTCGACTGCGCCGACATCTGCCGCACGGCCGAGGATCTCATGCTGCGCCGTTCCGACCGGCACGCTCTGACCTGCGGGCTGTGCGCCGAGATCTGCGAGCGCTGCGCGGAAAGCTGCCGCCGGATCGGCGGCGACGACGGGCAGATGGAGCGCTGCTGGGCGACCTGCCGGCGCTGCGCCGAAGCCTGCCGGCAGATGGCGGCCTAGGACGGCGCCGCTTTAGAGAATCAGTCCCGCTCCGCCGCGCAGCACCGCCTCCGCCGCTTCGCTGAAGCCTCCGCCCGGCGCGTGCAGGGCGAGGCCCGGCGCAAGCCGCGCCGGCGCCGCGACGCCCTTGCGCGCCCGCACCAGGATGCGCTTGGCCGGCCGTCCCTGCTCCGGCCAGAGCGGGAACAGCACCAGCTCGCCCGCGCGGCCCACGAAGGGGGCGATCAGCGCATCCAGCCGGTCGGCGCGATGGATGAAGGTGATGGTGCCTTTCGGCCGCACCATGGTGAGCGCCGCCCGCACCCAATCCTCCAGCGCCGCCTCGCCCTCGACATGGGCGGCGGCGCGGCCGGGCTGCGGCGATGGCGCGCCGCCCGGCGGCAGATAGGGCGGGTTGGCCATCACGTGATGGAAGGAGCCCGGCGCCAGGCGCGGCGGCGGGGCCATGAGATCGCCCACCATGAAATCCACGCGCGCCGCAACGCCCGTGCGCTCGGCGCTGGCTTGCGCCAGCCGCACCATGCCGAGATCGCGTTCGAGGCCGCTCACCCGGCAGGCGGGCTCGCGCACCGCCAGGCAGAGCGCCGCCGCGCCCGTGCCCGCGCCGAGATCGAGCACGCGCTCGCCCGGCCCCACCGGAATGGACGCGGCGAGCAGGACGGGATCGATGGCCACGCGATAGCCCTCGGCGGGCTGGATCAGCCGGACCCGTCCGTCGAGCAGCGTGTCTTCGGTCGTTTCCGTCACGGCAGCTCGGCCGGAGCGGCGGCGGCAACGAGATCGCGAGCCCTCTGCCAGTCCTCGTGCGCGACCATGATCCGGCGCGGAATGGCGCCGATCGAGCCTTCGACAATGCTGGTATGAGCATCGAGGATGACGCACCCGATCCCAGCTTCCCTGAGCAAGGCGTCGATCCAGGACAAGGTCACGGGGTCGTTGGTCCGCAGGAGCTCGCGCATGGCCGGGTTCCATGAAGCCGCGCGGCCGCGGAGAAGGCAAGCCCCGCAAGGGCCGAACGACCGCCCCCTTGACCCTCGGGGTCGAGCCTCTATGCTCCCTGGGCAACTTAAGGAATTTGAGGAAAAGACCCCGTGGCCGTCGTCGTCAGCCTGGAAGAGCGCAACAGACCGGCGAGGGCCGATCTGAGCGACCTGCTTGCGCTCACGGCCGAGGACATGGCGGCCGTCAACACGCTGATCCTCGCGCGCATGCAGAGCCCGGTGGCCCTGATCCCGCAGCTCGCGGGGCATCTCATCGCCGCCGGCGGCAAGCGCCTGCGGCCGATGCTCACCGTCGCCTCGGCGCGGCTCTGCGGTTATCAAGGGGCGCGGCATCACCGTCTGGCGGCCGCCGTCGAGTTCATCCACACGGCCACGCTCCTGCACGACGACGTGGTGGATGAGAGCGACCTCAGGCGCGGGCTGGCGACGGCCAATGCGGTCTGGGGCAACAAGCCGAGCGTGCTGGTCGGCGATTTCCTGTTTGCGCGCGCCTTCGAGCTGATGGTGGCGGACGGCAGCTTGCGCGTGCTCGACATCCTCTCACGCGCCTCGGCGGTGATCACCGAGGGCGAGGTGATGCAGCTGGTGACCGCCAACGACGTGGCGACCAGCGAGGGCGCCTATCTGGAGGTGATCAAATCGAAGACGGCGGCGCTGTTCGCGGCCGCCTGCCGCATCGGCGCGGTCATCGCCGACCGTCCGCGCGCCGAGGAGGAGGCGCTCGACGAGTACGGGCGCAATCTCGGCATCGTCTATCAGCTGGTCGACGACGCGCTCGATTATTCCGCCGACCAGGCCAAGCTCGGCAAGACGGTCGGAGACGACTTCAAGGAAGGCAAGATCACGCTGCCGACCATCCTCGCCTATCTGAGGGGCGACGAGGAGGAGCGCGCCTTCTGGCGCCGCACGCTGGAGGAGCTGCATCAGGAGCCGGGCGACCTGGAGCGCGCCATCCAGCTGATGCGCCGCCACGGCGCGCTCGAGGACACCATCCTGCGCGCCCGCCACTATGGCGCGATGGCGCGCGACGCGCTGGGCGTCTTCGCGGAGGGACGCGAGAAGCGCGCGCTCGTCGACGTGGTCGATTTCTGCATCGAGCGCGGGCACTGAAGGCCCTGGGCACGCGGGCCGGCCCCCTGCGCCGCAGGCGGGCCGCGCGATTCTTGCGATTTGCGGCCGGTGGCGCTATATAGCCAGCCCTCCCGGCGGTGTCGGAGTGTAGCTCAGCCTGGTAGAGCACTACGTTCGGGACGTAGGGGCCGGTGGTTCGAATCCACTCACTCCGACCATTTCCTCCCAGAGCAAGACTCCAAAGCGCCGGCGGCCGCGCGAGGAGCGCACGGCCGCCATGGCGAAGGAGTCATTGGAAGCTGTAGCGGACCCCGAACAGGACGCTGTGGCTGGCATATTCATAATCCGCGTCGATCCCGAACGCTTCCAACTCGGGATCATCGGTCGCGAAGTACCGGTACTCGGCAGTCAGATCGAGGGTCGGGTTCAGCCGGTAGCCCAAGCCGGCGCCGAGCTGATAGGCGAACACCCAGTCCGAATCGTCGGCGATTTCACCGGCCCCAGCCTCGGCGTCGTTCAGACTCACCTGCGCCATGCCTGCCCCCGCGCCGATGAACGGCCGAACCGCCCAGGCGACCGGAACGTCGAACCACAGATTGCCCATGAAGGACAGGGCCGTGGTGTCGCCATCGACCCCGAAATCGACCCCGGCGACGGAGCCCTCGTCCAGGTCGTTCATCCGGTAGGCGATCTCGGCCTCGGTGCGAAGTCCGAAGTCGAACCCGTATCCGACCGCCGCCCCGACGAGCCAGCCTGTGTCGCTCTCGAAATCGAAATCAACGCCGCCAGCTTCCAGATCCGCGTCTTCGAGATTTCCGACACCCCCGAACGCGCCCACATAGATGCCTTCCGCCTGGGCAGGGGAGGCACATCCCAGCACGCCGGCAAGAGCCGCTGTCGCAAGAAGCTTCGTTCTCATCACCTCGCCTCTTCTCAGTAAGCGCTCCCGGGAGCTGACTTACTGGAGAAGCGACCGGTTAAGAGAGACTATTGCGTCGTACGCGGCAAAAACCGGCGCAATGTTGCATGAGCGCTACTCGTTGGGCGCGAATAATGCTCAGCTCCGCCGGTTTCCCCCTTAACGCCGGAAGGGAATCGCCGGCCGCCAAGTGCGACGGCCGGCGTCACCAATCGATCAGCTCGGGTTGAAGCTGTAGCGGATGCCGAACAGCACGCTGTGGCTGCTGTATTCGTACTCGGCATCCACGGGGGCGGCTTCAAGCTCGAATTCCGGGTCGTCCGTGCCGAAATACCGGTACTCGGCCGTGACATCGACTCCCGGGGCGACTTGAAAGGCGATGCCGCCGCCGAGCTGGTAAGCGAACACCCAGTCCGAATCATCCAC
>JAREAF010000101.1 GCA_029240475.1 Rhodospirillales bacterium
GAGGGCCTTGCGCAGGGCGATCGGCTGCACCCGCTGCAAGCCGCGTTCATCGAGCGCGACGCCTTCCAGTGCGGCTATTGCACCTCCGGCCAGATCATGGCGGGGGTCGCCTGCATCGCGGAGGGACATGCCGGCTCGCCGCAGCAGATCCGCGACTGGATGAGCGGCAATCTCTGCCGCTGCGGCGCCTACGACAACATCGTGGCGGCGATCCAGGACGCCGCGGCCCAGCTCGGCTCCACCGCGGATGTCAGCGGAGGTTGACCCATGCACCCCTTCTCTCTCGAACGCCCGCGCGATCTGGCCGGCGCTTTCGCCTCCGGGGCGCAGGCCGGCCGCAATGACGCGCCCATCGAATTTATCGCCGGCGGCACCGACATGGTGCAGCTTCTGCAGGAACATGTACGCCGGCCGGACCGGCTTGTGAGCCTGTCGGGGCTTCTGGACGCCACGATAGAGCTGAGCCCCGAGGGGCTGAGGATCGGGGCCGCGGCCACCATGGCCGATACCGCCGCCCATCCCGCGGTGCTGGAGGGCTTTCCGGTGATTGCGGAGGCGCTCTTGGCCTCGGCGAGCCCGCAGGTCCGCAACCAGGCCACGATCGGCGGGAACCTCTTGCAGCGCACGCGCTGCCCCTATTTCCGCGATGTCGGTTACGCGGCCTGCAATAAGCGCGCCCCCGGCTCCGGCTGCTCGGCTCTGGGCGGAGAGACCCGCTGGAATGCCGTCCTCGGCACCAGCCAATCCTGCATCGCGGCGCACGCCTCCGATCTGGCGGTCGCGCTCGTTGCGCTCGATCCCGTTGTCGAGCTGCGGAGCGCGTCAGGCCAGCGCACCGTGCCGCTCGCAGAGTTCCATCGCCTGCCCGGCGAGACGCCACATATTGAGACGGTGCTGGAACCCGGCGAGGTCGTCGCGGGCATCCTGGTGCCGGCGAGCCCTATCGCGCGGCGCTCGCATTATCTCAAGGTGCGCGATCGCGCCTCCTTCGAGTTCGCCCTTGTCTCGGCGGCGGTCGGGCTGGACCTCGAGGATGGCATCATTCGCGACGCGCACGTGGCGCTCGGCGGGGTCGGAACCAAGCCCTGGCGTGTGCCGGAGGTGGAGGCCGCGCTCAGCGGCGCGGCGCTGGAAGAGGCCGCGCTCCGCCAGGCGGCCGCCCTCGCCACCCAGGGTGCCGAGCCGAGGGGCGGCAACGCTTTCAAGATCGAACTCATGCAGCGCGCCATCGTGCGCGCCATCCAAACTGCGGGAGCTCGCGCATGACCACGGCTTTCATCGGGAAACCCGTCAGCCGCATCGACGGCCGTCAGAAGGTCACCGGCGGCGCCACCTACGCGGCCGAATTCGTGGCGCCGGGCGCCGCCCATGCCGCGATCGTGCGGAGCACGGCGGCGAGCGGTCGCATCGCTTCCATTGACAGCGCATCGGCGGAACGCGCGCAGGGGGTGATCGCCGTCCTCACGCACCGCAACGCGCCGCGGCTCCCCTATCGCGAGCACAAAGGGATCCCGGACCCGGTCATCGGTGAGCGTCTGCATGTGCTCCAGGACGACCGGGTCAATCATCAAGGCCAACCGATCGCTCTGGTAGTCGCCGAGACTCTGGAACAGGCGCAGCACGCGGCGACGCTGGTGCACGCGACGTATGACCAGGACGCTGCGGCGACCGACATCAACCAGGTCGAGCCGGTGCTGCCGACCCAGGAAAAGACCGATCAGGGCGAAGCCCAGTCGCCCGAAACCCGGCGTGGCGATCCGGAGGGAGCGCTGGCGGCCGCGGAGCTCAAGATCGACCACGGCTACGTGATCCCGCGCGAGCATCACAATCCGCTCGAGATGCACGCCACGATCGCCGCCTGGGACGGCGATCGCCTTACGCTCTGGGACAAGACGCAATTCGTGCACAATGTTGCGGACGAGATCGCCGCGGTGTTCGGCATCCCGGCGGAGAACATCCGCGTGATCTCACCCTTCGTCGGTGGAGCCTTCGGCTCGGGGCTGCGCACCTGGCCCCATGTAACGCTGGCCGCGATCGGCGCGCGGGTGGCGAAACGCCCGGTCAAGCTGATGCTGTCGCGGCGCGAGATGTATTACAGCGTCGGCTATCGCCCCCACACGGTCCAGCGCGTCGCCCTCGGCGCGTCGCGCGACGGCCGGCTCGCGGCCATCCTGCACGATGCCCATCAGGAGACCTCCACCTACGAGGAGTTCTCCGAATCAATCCTCGACGCCAGCCGGTTCCTCTACTCCTGCCCCAATGTGTATACGCGCCATCGGATCGCGCACATGAATGTCAACACGCCGACCTACATGCGCGCCCCCGGCGTGGCGAGCGGCAATTTCGCGCTCGAATCGGCGCTGGACGAGCTCGCGGTGGCGCTGGACATGGATCCGGTCGAGCTGCGCCTGCGCAACGAGCCGGATCGAGACGAGTTCAGCAACTTGCCGTTCTCGAGCCGCTCGACGCGAGAATGCTACCGCGTCGCCGCCGAACGGTTCGGCTGGAGCCGGCGCAGCCCCGAGCCGCGCTCGATGCGCGACGGGCGCTCGCTCGTCGGCTGGGGCATGGCGACGGCACATTACCCGATGCACTATGCACCGGCCTCCGCCAAGGCGCGCCTCCTGCCCGACGGCACCGCCGAGGTCACCAGCGCGGCCAGCGACATGGGGCCGGGCACCTGGACCTCGATGACGCAGGTCGCCGCCGAGGCGCTCGGGCTGCCGCTCGATCGCGTGAAGTTCACGCTCGGCGACACCCGGATGCCGAGGACGCCTCCTCACGGGGGCTCGATGACCATGGCGAGCGTCGGCAGCGCCGTGCAGGCGGCCTGTCGCAAGGCGCGCGAGGATGCGCTCGCGCGCAGCGGCGCCAGCGAGATCGGGGATGCGATGCACCGCCTCGGCCAGCCCGTCGAGGCGTCCGCCGACGTGAAGCCGGGCGACGAGACCCAGCGCTTCTCCATGCATTCGTTCGGGGCCGTGTTCGTGGAAGTGGCGGTCGACCCGGATCTCGGCGAGACGCGCGTGCGCCGCATGGTCGGCGCCTACGGGGCGGGACGGATCGTCAACCCTAAATTGACGCGCAGCCAGTGCATCGGCGGCATGATCGGCGGCATCGGAATGGCGCTCATGGAGCATTCGGTCGTGGACGCGCGCAACGGCCGCGTCACGAATGCCAATCTCGCCGAGTATCCGGTCCCGGTCCACGCCGATGCCCCGCCGGTCATGGACGTGCTGTTCGTCGAGGAGCATGACCCACACGTCAATCCTTTGGGGGTAAAGGGCGTCGGCGAGATCGCGCTGGTCGGTGTTGCCCCGGCCATCACCAACGCGATCTATCACGCGACCGGCAGGCGGATCCGCGAGCTCCCGGTCACCCCGGACAAGCTGATCTGACGCTCCCCGCCCGCGGATCCGCTCAGGATGCACCCGGATCGGTGCGGCTGACTACCGGCGGGCTCAAACAGAGGACGCAAATGAAACCGATCACTGCAATTGCAATCTCGCTGGTCCTCCTGGGAGCGGCGCCCGCACATGTAAAGAGCATGGAGATTTCACCGAACGGTTTACGACCCGCGACCATGGGAGCGGCCGAGTTCCTTCACCCGCCCGGCGGCAGGGAGGCGACCCGGCGCGCCGGCGCCAGCTCGTAGATCGCCCCTGTGACACAGAGCGGGTCATCCCACGCGTCAAAGATCTGGATCTCGTAGCCCTCGCGCACGGCGGTCCACGGGTCCTGGCCCGGGTCGGGAAAGCGGATGAAGACCCCGCTATTGTCCTCGCGCCGCCGCTCCTGCCATTGCAGGCGGAGGATGAAATCGCGAAATGGCCGCCGGCTGTACCAGAACAGGCCCATGCCGCCCTCGGACCGGATCACGCCCTCCTGCCGGTCGAGGATGACCCCGCCGGGTCCGCACATCCGCCAATCCTCGATGCTGGTGCCGTCGAAGAGCGGCTGAAACCCTGCATCCGTCACGCGATCACTCCTCCCTCCCCCCGCATCAATATCGGTCGATGACGACGACGCCGACCGTCGCGAAACTATCCATGGAAGCGAGGACGGCGCCGGCCTCCTCCAGCGGGACCGTGCGGCTGATGAGCGTGCCCGGCCGCAGGACGCCGCGTTCGACGAGCTTCAGCATGGCGCCGTAGCGCGGCGGCGCCATGCCGAGGCTGCCGAGCAACGTCAGCTCCTTCGTCACGATCAGATCGATCGGGACCGGAATGTCGCCGCGCTCGGCCGCGCCCGTCAGGCCGATCTGCAGGTGACGGCCGCGCTTGCGCAGGCTGAGGATCGCGTTGCGGCAGGTCGCCGTCACGCCGAGAGCGTCGACCGCCACCTCCGCCCCGCCGCGGGTCAGCTCGCGGACCGCCGCCGGCGCGTCCTCTGTCGCGGCATTCACGGTGGCGACGGCGCCCTGTTTGCGCGCCGCCTCGAGCTTGCCGGGATCGATGTCGACAGCGATCACGTTGGCTCCGGCGGCGGTCGCGATCTGCACCGCCGCGAGCCCGATCCCGCCGCAGCCGTGGATGGCGACCCACTCGCCCGGCCGGACCCGGGCTCGGTCCACGAGGCCGTGGAATGAGGTCATGAATCGGCAGCCGAGGCTCGCGCCGTCGACGAAACCGACGCCGTCCGGCAGGCGCACGAGATTAACGTCGGCATAAGGCACCGCCACCCGCTCGCCATAGCCGCCCCAATAGCTCCAGCCCGGCGATGGCCCGGCGTCGCAGACATGGTGGTTGCCGCTCAGGCATTGCTCGCAGCTGCCCTCGCCTTGGCTGAATGGCACGATGACCCGGTCGCCCGACTTGAACCTAGCGCAGGCGCCGCCGGCCTCTTCAACGATCCCGCAAAACTCATGCCCGAGCACGAACGGGAATTGGAGCTCGGGTCCACCGAGCCAGCCCCAATCGCCGACCCAGGTGTGCCAGTCGCTTCGGCAGATACCGTTCGCCTTCACTCTCACGCGCGCGCCATGCGCCGGCAGCGGCGGCTCGGGTAGATCGCGCACGACGAGCGGCTGCCTATAACCCTCCATCACCGCGGCCTTCATGGCCCCGCTCTCCTCATTTGTGCTGCGGCCGCGCGCCTCGGCAGCGCCTGGCTCGTGTCGAATTCAAACAGATGGATCCGCAAGCCGTCGAGATGAAACCAGTGCAGCGCCCCGACCGGCGCCGTGAGGCCGCGGCCGAGCCGGCGCGATATCGCCGCCGCCCCACCAGCCTCGCGGCCGGCTCGCGGCATAACGCGGCTCAGCTCCCCAGCTCCGCATCGCAGGCATGCGCCGCAAGCCAGGCCTCGGGCGCGCTCATCGCGTCCAGGTCCGGCAGCGCGGCAAATCCCATCCCCGGCACCTGAAGCGAGCGGAGGTCGAGGGCGCCGTCCTCGATGCGCAGCACCGCGGAGCTTGCGAACGGCGCGTAAAGATCGGGGTGGCGTTCGAGCGCCGCCGCCCGCTCCGCCGGCGAGAGGTGATCGAGCCCGAAGAAGTAATGATGCCCGTTGCGTTCGGCGTGCGGGATGCCGAGGAGCGCCACGATGGCGAGGTCGGACTGCAAGGGCACCACCGGCAGCGTGGTCAGGTCCTCGGCGCTGAGGAAGTAGCGCTCCTCACCCAGTTCGGCGTTGCGCCGCCGCGCGCGGGCGAGGTTCAGCAGCGACTTCAAAGCCCCCTTGCAGTTCTTGTGCGAGACGCCGCGATAGCCGAGCGCCATCGCGGTGCGGAACGCATCCAGCGTGCCGTCGGCCTCGTCGATGATGACCGGCTTGTCCATGCCCCCGAGCAGCCGCGCCGCCTCCGGCGCCAGTGCGACGGCGCGGTCGAGCGGCTGCTCGATCCAGAGGATCGCCTCATACAGTCTCCTCAGCGCCGGGGTGCAGCGGAGCCGGCCCACAAGCTCCGCGAAAGCCTCGGGCGCGCGGTACTGCTCGTTGCCGTCCAGCGTCACCGCGCAAGGGACGCCACGCTTGGCCAAGAGGCCGGCGATGGCGGAGAGCCGGTCCAGATCCTCGGCCAGGCGGCCGCCGACCTTCACCTTGAGGAAGCGCAGCCCGTCGGCCTTGAGATACTCCTCCAGCGTGTCGGGCAGCCCGTCCCCCACCCTGCTCCCCTCCGGCAGGTCCGTCGCCGTGATCGGATCGACGAGGCCGACGGTGTGCCGCACCCAGACCCGGTCGAGCGGGCGCTCGGGCAAGATCTGCGCGGGCGCGACATGGCCCAGCTCCGGGTCGAGGCGGGCGAGGTCGATTCCCAGCGCAGCGCCGGCCAGCAGCCGGGCGACGGGAGCTTGCAGCAGCCGCCCGAGCGCATCCATCACGGCGCGCTCCGGCATGGACAGGCCGAAGCTCCGCGTGAGCTCGTTGAGCCCGGCGGCGGCCCCGTCGCGCTCCAGCTCCGCGCCGCAGGTCAGCCACAGCTCGAAAGCGGAGCGGTGCGTTTTTTGCCTTTCATAGGCGGCCAGCGCCAGCTCCATCGCGCGCAGCAGGTCCGCCACATTGTCGCGAAGGCTCTTCTCGGGCCGCTTGTCGAACCAGCGATAGGCGAGGAAATCGGCGGCAAAGCCGGTGGCGCGCTCCCCGCGTTCGGTCTCGATGGCGACCGCCAACGTCGCAACCGGCGCCGCGCGCACCGTGACGATGCCGTAGCGGAACGGCATCCGGCTCACGGCGGTGCGGATGCCGATCCGGCTCTCGACCAGGCGCAGGCGCGGCGCGGTCACGCCCGCAGGGCGGCGAGGATGCCGCGCAGATAGCCGATCGCGCGCGCGGCGCAGGTCGGCCCGTCCGGCTCGTAGCGGAAGGGCTCGACCGAAACGGCGCCGGCATAGCCGCAGCGGCGCAGCGCGCCCAGCACCGGAGCGAAATCGTCGCTCCCCTGCCCGGGCGCGCGCTCGCTGCGGTCGTTCACCTGCACATGGGCGAGCATCCCGCTCGGGAGCCAGCGCTCGATCAGGGCGGCGATGGGCTCGCGCTCCGATGCGGCGGCGCAGGTGTCGAGCATGGTCCTCATGGCGGGGTTGCCGATGGCGGCAACGATCTCCACCGCCTCGGCGATGGAGTTGACGAACTCCGTCTTGGCCGGGGGCTGCGGCTCCAAGCAGTAGACCAGGCCCGCGGCGCGCGCATCCTCGGCCGCGGCGGCGATGAGGTCGACCGCCCGGGCCCGGGCGGCGGAGGCATTCTCGCCGGGCGGAATGCGCCGCTGCTGCGGCGAGCCATGGATCATGACCCGCCCGCCCAGATCGGCGCAGAGCCCCACGAGCCCCCGCAACACCTCCAGCGTCCGCGCGCGCACGACCGCATCGGCGCTGGTGATCGAGAGCCCGGCGGGCGCGACGAGCAGCCAGTGCAGACCGACCGTCTGCAACCCCGCATCGGCGATCAGCCGCTGGATTCGCCGGCGCTCCACCGCCGGGAGGCGATGGGGCTCGGCGTCCAAGGTGAAGGGCGCGAGCTCGAGCCCGTCATAGCCCAGCCGGGCGGCGAGATCGACCTGCCGCTCGAACGGCAGCTCGCGCAGCACCTCGTTGCAGAGCGCGATCCGCACCGATCCCGCCCGCCGCCATCACACCCCGTTGCGCGGGATGCGTTCGAGCCAGCTCCTGGCGAAGAACGGCTTGCCGCCCTCGAACGCCTTCAGGGACGCTTCAACCAGGAACTCCGTTTCGGTCGCGCTCAGGGCCGTCACCGCCTCGACGAAAGTGTCCCAGCCTTGGCTATGGCGATTCAGATAGGCCTCGCGCAGATCCACCCGCGCGCTGGTCGGATCGTCCGGCTTGATCCGGTAGACCACCTTCTTGTCGAACGAGGTCTCCACGCCGATTTCCTCGATCACGCTGTGGTCGGAGCGCGCCACCTCATAGATTTGCTCGTTGGCGGTGACGTCGCGGGTGATGGTGCGCTCCTGCTCGGACCCTTTGATGAGTCTGCGGCGGGTCTCGCGGCCCGTGACCGGCGGCTCAAAGCCGATCTTGTCATCGCCGGGCTGGCGCTCACGCAAGGGCAGGACGAGCCGGGAACCGGCGACATGGACCCTCAGCCGCACCGGCCTGGGCGAGGGCCAGATGATCGGCCAGTAGGCGGTGGAGAGCGCCAGCCGGATACGGTGGCCGGCCGGGAACACGTGCCCGATCTCATTCATCTGCACGCGGACGCGGACCGGCTTGCCCGAGGGGAGCGGCACCGCCTTGTCATGCCCTTCGCGGTGCGTGAGGTTGAGCACGCCGTAGCTCACGCGCAAATCCGAGCCGTCCGGCCGCAGATCGTTCAGCCGCACCGCCACGAGGGCGGCCGGCTGGTCGGCCTCGATCTCGAGCTCCACCATCGGCGCGCCAAGGATGGTGATCGGCTGTTTCAGCGGCTCGCTGTCGAACAGGAGCGATCCACCGTCCTCCTCGCGCTGGTCGAGCGGCAACTCGGGAGACAGCCCGCCCATGCCGTAGGGGCACCATTCGCCGCCAT
>JAREAF010000624.1 GCA_029240475.1 Rhodospirillales bacterium
TGCTCTCGCCCTCCGCGTTGTTGGAGCTGCTAAGCGCACGACTCCTCGAGCTTGG
This sequence comes from Rhodospirillales bacterium, assembly GCA_029240475.1. Classification (GTDB taxonomy): domain Bacteria; phylum Pseudomonadota; class Alphaproteobacteria; order JAREAF01; family JAREAF01; genus JAREAF01. The sequence goes on from JAREAF010000624.1 coordinate 56, forward strand.
CGGTGGTCCACGCGACGCGCCAGCACGGCAGCAGACGATTCGCGACACGATCGCCTGGAGTTACGATCTGCTCGCTCCCAAGGAGAAACATCTCTTCGTCCGGCTGGGTGTTTTTGTTGGTGGCTGGACGCTGGAGTCGCTCGAAGCAATTTGCGAGCCGGAGCACGGTGGCGCGTCCCTGGTCCTGGCCGGACTTATCGATCGGAGTCTGGTGCAACGGGTGCCCGGCACCAACGTCCAGCCACGATACGAAATGCTTGAAACGATTCGCGAATACGCACGGGAGCAGCTTGCTCTCCGTGGCGATCGAGACGCTGTTGAGCGCATCCATGCTGCCCATTTCCTGGATTTGGCCGAACGTGCCAACTCCATGTTCGGTGGTCCAGAGCAAGCGCAATGGATCATGCGTCTCGATGCCGAGCAAGACAATCTGCGGGCCGTTTTCGAGCGGGCGATAGCGATCGGTGACGCCGATGCCGCACTGCGCCTTGGCTCAGCGCTGTGGAGATTCTGGGGCCAGCGGGGGCACCTCGAAGAAGGACGCGCAGCCTTCGAGCGGGCGCTGGCGCTCAAAGGCAATGTCAGCGCAAACATTCGCGCAACGGCCCTCTTTCAATTGGGCGACCTGGCCCTCGATCTCAACGAGTATGCGGCAGGGCGCAGACACTTCAGCGAATGCCTTGCCATTCGGCGGACCCTCGGCGACCAGGATGGCATCGCCGACGCGCTGAACTGCCTCGGCATGATTGATCGAGAACTGGGGGTGCATGAACACGCGAATCAACGGCTCGAAGAGGCACTAGCCATTTGGACCGGCATCAATGACATACCCGGTATCACGGCGGTCAACCACAATCTGGGGCTCGTGGCCACCGCGCAGGGCGAGTATGAGCGAGCGCGGTCTTTCCATGAAGTGGCCCTGCGCCTACGGCGCCAGTTGGGAAATGTGTATGGCGAAGCCTATTCGTTGTGGGCTCTTGCGACCGTCGCCCGTTTGACCGGTGCAACGGCTACGGCGGCGACCCAGTACAAGGAGAGCCGGACCCTCTTTCGCGAGATCGGCGACCGGCAGGGCGAGGCGTACGCCTTGCATGGCTTGGCGAAGATCGCCCAGCAGAGTGGCAAAGACATCGAGGCGTTGGGCCTATTCCGTGAGCTGCTCGTCCTGCGACAGTCTTTGGGAGAACGAAACTGGCTCGTCGAGAGCTTCGAAGGGATCGGAGCGGTCATGATCAGCCGCGGGCACGTCGAGCGTGGCGTACGGTTGTTCGCCGCCGCGGTCGCACTGCGCGGAAGGTTGGCCCCGGCATCGACGCTCGCCGAGCGCCAGGAGCAGCAGCAGGCGCTCGCTCTCGCGCGTCGCACCCTGACGATCTCCGCCTTTGCCGAGGCGTGGGCCGCCGGGCACGCGTTGTCGCCCGACCTGGCGGCGACCGAGGCGCTCGCCCTGACCGAGGAATCCACCGTCATGGCCCGCCCCGCTTCTCCGTTCAACCTCACCCGGCGCGAGCAGGAGGTACTCACGCTGCTGTGCCAGAACCTGACCGACGCCGAGATCGCTGAGCGCCTCTTCCTCAGCCCCCGTACCGCCTCCAATCACGTGGCAAACGTCCTGGGGAAACTCGGGGTGGGGAACCGACGGGAGGCAGCCGCCTTCGCCATGCGTCACGGCCTGGTCTGACCGAGCAGTCCTTGCGGAGGAAAGAACCGGATATACTCCGCATCCCCTTCCGTTCGCGCCCGATGCGCAGGGAAAAGAGCGCGAAATCGGGGTGGCCGCCGATGATCGCATCGGGGAGCGGCGGTCCCCTGCCATGCGATCGCTCGGGACCTATCGCTCGCGCGGACGCTTCTCCTGACCGTCACGATCATCCCCTCGTACCCGCCAGGTTTCCGCGTCCCTTTTTTGGCGGTGTCGGTTCGGGTACCGTGAAGCTGTGAGCCTGGATGCTGGAGAGGAACCATCATGCGCATCGCCCTCATCGCCGACATCCACGGCAACCTGGCGGCTCTGCAAGCCGCGCTGGAAGCGACTGACCGGGACCGCCCCGACCAGATCGTCTGCCTCGGCGACGTGGCGGCCACGGGGCCGCAGCCGAGGGAGGTCCTTGCCCTGCTGCACGATGTCGGCTGTCCGATGGTCATGGGCAACGCCGATGCCGAACTGCTCGACCCGCCGGACACCACCTCTGATCCCGGCGAGTTCACCGCCAACATTCGCGATATCTCGCGTTGGTGTGCGGACCGGCTCGATGCCGAGGACCTCGCCTTTATCGCCTCGTTTCGCGCGACCGTCGGCGTCGAGCTGGGATCGGAGATGCGTCTGCTCTGCTGCCACGGTTCGCCTCGGAGCTTCGACGACATCGTCTCCGCGGCCACCCCGGACGAGGAGATCGACGAGATGATGGGCGGGCACGAGGCCGAGGCGTACGCCGGTGGTCACACGCATGTCCGCATGCTGCGCGCCCGGCGAGGGCGGGAGATCGTCAACCCCGGCAGCGTCGGGCTCGCCTACCGATTCCACCCGGACGGAAGCGTGCGGGTGCCGGCTTGGGCCGAATTCG
>JAREAF010000102.1 GCA_029240475.1 Rhodospirillales bacterium
GCGCGCCACGCGCGTCACCTCCGAGGCGAAGGAGCCGAGCTGGTCCACCATGGTGTTGATGGTGTTCTTCAGCTCCAGGATCTCGCCCTTGACGTCGACGGTGATCTTCTTGGAGAGATCGCCTTTTGCCACCGCGGTGGTCACGTCGGCGATGTTGCGCACCTGAGCCGTCAAGTTCGCGGCCATCAGGTTGACGTTGTCGGTCAGGTCCTTCCAGGTGCCGGCCACGCCCTTGACGCGCGCCTGGCCGCCGAGCTTGCCCTCGGTGCCGACCTCGCGCGCCACGCGCGTCACCTCCGACGTGAAGCTCGCGAGCTGCTCGACCATGGTGTTGACCACCTTGCCGATGCGCAGGAACTCGCCGCGCAGGGGGCGGCCCTCGATCTCCACCATCATCCGCTGCGACAGGTCGCCCTTGGCGACCGCGCCGATGACGCGGGCGACCTCGGTGGTCGGCTGGACCATGTCTTCGATCAGGCCGTTCACCGAGTTGATGCAAGCCTCCCAGGATCCTGTCGATCCCGACAGCTTGCCGCGCTCGCCGATCCTGCCCTCCTTGCCGACCACCCGGCCCAGGCGCTGAAATTCGCGAGCCATCTGCTCGTTCATATCGACGACTTCATTGAAGGCTTCCGCGATGTCGCCGTCGATCCCGGTCAGATCGGTCGGCAGCCGCACCGAGAAATCCCCGCGCTTGAATGAGCGGAGCGCCTTCAGGAGGTGGCGGGCTTCGAGACCGGGAGCGATCGAGGCGACTTGCATGAGATCCCCCTACGCAAAGAAAGCGCCGACAAGGCCTAGGACACGCGACGGTAATATTCTGCCCTGTTGAGGGTTCTTTTGAAATTCACCAAAAGCATAGTCGTGCCCGTTTTCGCCAGCCGCCGCAACTTCGATTGTGGCGCGAGGAGCCGGCGGCTCCTGGTGCGTGGACGCATAGCCCGTGGTTGACGGGCAGTGCAAGCGCAGGGCAGAAAGGCCACCCGGAAGGAGTACGGTCGATGCGAGCGGCCTCGGGCGAGCGCGTTTATCTCTTCGACACCACGCTGCGCGACGGGGCGCAGATGCAGGGCGTCGATTTCGGCGTGCCCGACAAGGAGACCATCGCCCGCGAGCTGGACCGCATCGGCATCGACTATGTCGAGGGCGGCTGGCCCGGCGCAAATCCGACCGACGACGCCTTCTTCGCCCACCCGCCGAGCCTGAAGCGGGCGCGCTTCACCGCCTTCGGCATGACGCGCCGGCCGGGCCGCAGCGTCCAGAACGATCCGGGACTGGCGGCGCTCGTCGACACAACGGCGCCTGCCATTTGCATGGTGGGCAAGGCCTGGGACTTCCATGTCGATGTCGCGCTCGGCTGCAGCCACCAAGAGAACCTCGCCATGATCCGCGACAGCGTCGCGCATGTCGAGGCCAGGAAGCGCGAGGCGCTGTTCGACGCCGAGCACTTCTTCGACGGCTACAAGGACAATCCCGCCTACGCGCTGGCCTGCGCCAAGGCCGCGTTCGATGCCGGCGCGCGCTGGGTGGTGCTGTGCGACACCAATGGCGGCACGCTGCCCGAGGAGGTGGAGCGGATCGTCGCCGAGGTGGCGAAGACCATCCCCGGCGCGCGACTCGGCATCCACGCGCACAACGACACCGATAACGCCGTGGCCAACAGCCTTGCCGCCGTGCGCGCCGGCGCCCGCATGATCCAGGGCACCTTGAACGGCATCGGCGAGCGCTGCGGCAACGCCAACCTGGTCTCGCTCATCCCCACCCTCATCCTGAAGATGGGGTGCGAGACCGGCATCTCGTCGGACGGCCTGCGCCAGCTGACCCATATCTCGCGCGTGCTCGACGAGCGCCTCAACCGCGCACCGAACCGGCACGCGCCCTATGTCGGCGAGTCCGCCTTCGCGCACAAAGGCGGCCTGCATGTCTCCGCGGTCGAGAAGGACCCGCGCACCTACGAGCACATCCCGCCCGAGCTGGTCGGCAACCGCCGGCACATCGTCGTCTCCGACCAGTCGGGGCGGGCGAACATCCTCGCCCGCTTCCGCGACATCGGCCTGGAGGTCGATCCTGCCGACCCCAAGGTCTCGGCGCTGGTCGAGCTGGTGAAGGCGCGCGAATACGAGGGCTATGCCTATGACGGGGCCGAAGCCAGCTTCGAGCTGCTGGCGCGGCGGGCGCTCGACCGCGTGCCGGAATATTTCCGCTTGATCCGCTTCCGCGTCATGGATGACCGCCGCGTCAATGCGCGCGGCGAGCTGGTGACGGAATCGGAGGCGACGATCACGGTGCAGGTGGGCGCCGACCAGCTGATGACGGTCGCGACCGGCAACGGCCCGGTGAACGCGCTCGACACCGCGCTGAGGAAGGCGCTGCTGCCGAGCTATCCCGTGCTGGCCGACATGCGTCTCGTCGACTATAAGGTGCGCATCCTCACGCCGCAGGCCGGCACCAAGGCGGTCACGCGCGTCATGATCGAGAGCGCCGACGCCGAGCATGAGCGCTGGACCACGGTCGGCGTCTCGCCCAACATCATCGACGCCTCCTTCAACGCGCTCCACGACGCGATCACCTGGCGCCTGCATCGCGCCGGGGCCTGAGCCCAGGCGAGCCACATGGCCGGAACCAACAAGCGGCGCTCAGAGACGGCGGCCGAGGGGCCGGTGGTGATCCTGGTCGGCCCGCAGCTCGGCGAGAATATCGGCGCGGCCGCTCGCGCGATGCTGAATGCGGGCCTGACCCAGATGCGGTTGGTGAATCCGCGCGACGGCTGGCCGAACGAGAAGGCGGTCGCGGCGGCGGCGGGGGCGGAGGCGGTCCTCCGTGACGCGCGGCTGTTCGACAGCACGGCCGAGGCGGTCGGCGACCTCACGCGGGTCTATGCCACCACGGCGCGCCATCGCGAGATGATCAAGCCCGTGGTGACGGCGCGGCAGGCGGCGCTCGAGCTCCGGGCGGCGGTCGAACGTGACGAGCGGGTGGGGCTGATGTTCGGGCCCGAGCGGGCGGGCTTGACCAACGACGACCTCACGCTGGCCGACACCCTCATCACCGTGCCGCTCAATCCGGGCTTCAGTTCGCTCAACCTCGCCCAGGCGGTGCTGATCCTCAGCTACGAGTGGTTCCAGGCGGGCGACGAGACCGGGGCGCGGCGGCTGGTCACCAACGCCACGCGGCCGGGGAGCCGCGAGGAGCTGCTCAACTTCTTCGCACATCTGGAGGCGGCCCTGGACGAGGTGGGCTACTTCAAGACCGCCGAGAAGCGCCCCGCCATGGTCCGCACCATCCGCAACCTCTTCGCCCGGGCGGATCTCACGGAACAGGAGATCCGCACCCTCCACGGCATCGTGAAGGAGCTGAAGGAGGGCCGCCGCGGTTGACAGGGCCTCGGGCCAGCCGCTAAAACCCGCCTCATTCCCGAAAAAGCGGATCCGATGCCATCAGGGCCGGGTCCCGTCCGCCCGGCCCCCTCTGGTAACAGACAAGCCGGGGCAGGACCTATCGGGACAACAAACCGGAAGGTGAGACAGCTTTGAGCAAACGCGCAGACTCCAAGTACAAGATCGACCGCCGCCTCGGCGTCAATCTCTGGGGGCGGCCCAAGAGCCCCCTCAACAAGCGGAATTACGGACCCGGCCAGCACGGCCAGCGGCGCAAGAAGCCGTCGGACTACGGCGTGCAGCTGATGGCCAAGCAGAAGCTGAAGGGCTATTACGGCAATATCGGCGAGCGCCAGTTCCGCCGCCTCTATGAGGAGGCCTCGCGCCGCCGGGGCGACACTTCGGAGAACCTGGTCGCGCTGCTCGAGCGGCGGCTGGACGCGGTGGTCTATCGCGCCAAGTTCGCGCCGACGCCCTTCGCCGCGCGCCAGTTCGTCAATCACGGGCACATCCATGTGAATGGCCGCCGCGTGACCATCCCCTCCTATCAGGTGAAGGAGGGCGACACCATCCAGATCAAGCAGAAGTCGCGCGAGCTGGCGATCGTTCTGGAGTCCATGGCCAGCGGCGAGCGCGAGGTGCCGGACTACATCCAGGTCGAGCCGAACCAGTGCAAGGCGACCTTCCTGCGCACGCCGGCCCTGGCCGACGTGCCCTACGCCACGCAGATGGAGCCGCATCTGGTGGTCGAGTTCTACTCGCGCTGATCTGGGTGCCCTCCCCTGCAATGGGAGTGGGTGGCCTCGCGCAGCGCGGCCGGGTGAGGGTCGGCCAACCCACCCTCACCCGGACTCTCGCCCCCTCGCCTGCGGGAGAAGGGAAATGGCGCAAAACCGGCCTCGCGCCGGGTTTGTCATGTCAGGCGATCGCCGGAACGACGTCCGGCGCCGGGAAGCGGCGCTTGAAGGTGAAGGCCTCGGGCGAGGGTCCGTTGAGCCGCAGCAGGTTGAGCCGGCGCTTGCCTTCCGCGATCGTCGGGATCGCCCCGGCGGGTATCCACCACAGCACCAGATGCATCTCCGCCGGGATGGAGAACCACTCCTTGCGGCGGGCGAGATAGGCCTTGTGCCCGCTGCGGTACACGTAGTCGAACAGCGCCTCCGCCGTTTGCCAGACCGACATGTTGACGATCATGTCGGGCCCGAAGGGGCGGAGCGCGGTGGCGTTGCCGGCATCGTCCTTCAGCCGCCAGATGAAGCCCGGACTCACATCGGCCACGGCGTTGACATGGTCCAGCGCCTCGACGAAGCCGCGCATCCGCTCATCGTCGAGCGGCGCCAGGATCGTGGCGACGTTGAGCTGCGCCAGATGAAAGCTCGCGCTCACGCGGCGTCCTCTGCGGGAGCTTCAACCATGGGTTTTTCATACCAGCGCCGCGCCACATCGTCGAGCGCGTCCAGCACGTGGGCGAGCTCGCGGCCGCGCTCGGTCAGGGAGTAGGTGACCTCCGGCGGGATGGTCGGCCGGTAGTCGCGATGGACGATGCCTTCGCCCTCGAGCAGCCGCAGCCGCTCGGTCAAGACCTTGGCCGAGATGCCGCCAATGGCGCGGCGCAGCTGGCCGAAACGCTGCGGCCCCTGGCTCGACAGGATCCAGAGGATGTAGGTCGTCCACGGCCCCTCCAGGACCTTGAGCAAGGCGCCGACGGCGCAGGGATTGCGGCTGGACAGGCGGTTCGATTTCCGGGTCATCTGTAGTTACTATAAGGTACTTACTTTACAAAGTAAAGCTCCTTCCCGATCTTCACCGCCAAGCCGGCCCGCCGGGTCGGCATGGGAACATGGAGCTTGGTCATGATCGACTCTCGGACGGCCCCCTATGCGGCGCTTCTCCTGCGCGTCTCGCTCGGGGTGATGTTCATCGCGCACGGGCTTCTGAAGGTGGTCGTCTTCACGCTGCCCGGCACGGTTGCGTTCTTCGAGCAGATCGGCTTTCCCGGATGGACCGCCTATGTCGTGACCTTCGGCGAGCTGATCGCCGGCGCGCTGCTGATCCTCGGCATCCAGACCCGCTGGGTGTCGCTGGGGACGGTGCCGATCCTGCTGGGAGCGGCGAGCGTTCACTGGGCGAACGGCTGGGTCTTCTCCGCGCCCAACGGCGGTTGGGAGTATCCGGTGTTCTGGGCGGTCGCCATGGTGGTCCAAGCCTTGCTCGGCGACGGCGCCCATGCGCTGAAGCCTTCGGCCGGAGCGCCGGTCGCGCGCGAGGCCTGACCTCGGGGAGGAGTGGACATGACGCAGCGGATCTCGCCGGTTTTCGTCTCGCACGGCGCGCCGACCCTGGTGCTGGAAGACCACCCGGCGCGCCACTTCCTCGCCAGGCTGGGTCATGATCTGCCCCGGCCGAAGGGCATCCTCTGCGTCTCGGCGCATTGGGAGACGGAGGAGCCGATGGTCTCGACCGCCGAGCGGCCCGAGACCATCCACGACTTCCACGGCTTTCCCGAGCAGCTGTACCGGCTGCAATATCCCGCGCCCGGCGCACCGGACTTGGCCCGGCGGGCGGCTGGCCTGCTGCGGGCCGCAGGCCTGCCGTGCGGGGAGGATCCGTCGCGCGGGCTCGATCACGGCGCCTGGTCGCCGCTGATCCTCATCTATCCGGATGCCGATGTGCCGGTGACGCAGCTCTCGATCCAGCCGGGCAAGAGCCCCGACCATCACCTCGCCGTGGGCCGCGCCCTGAGCGCCTTTCCGGACGAAGGCGTGCTCGTCCTCGCCAGCGGCGGGGCGGTGCACAATCTGGGACAGTTCCGGGTCGACCGCCGCAACGCCGCGGACTGGGCCATCGCCTTCGAGGATTGGCTCACGGAGCGCCTCGCGGCGGGCGATGCGGCGGCCCTCGCCAAGTACGAGGGCATGTCGGAAGGCGCCAAGGCGCATCCGACGGACGATCACTTCCTGCCGCTGTTCGTGGCGCTGGGCGCGGCGGGCAGCGGCGCGCGCGGGCGAGCGCTGCATCGCAGCTTCGCCCATGGCAGCCTCGCGATGTCGGCCTATGCGATGGAGCGCGCGGCAGCATAAGGGCGCGCCGCCATCGGTTCTACTCCGCGTTCATGTTCCAGATGTCGCGGTGCAGCCGCCAGGTCCCGTCGTCATCCTGTTTCCAGATGACGATGTATTTGCCTTCGGCGGGGCCCTCGGGCGTGGTGAGCATGACCCGCCCGACTTCGTAAGCCATCTTGTCCGGTCCCTCGCCGACCTCGAGCGCCTCCAGCTGCAGGTCCTTGGCGCCGCTGTCGATCACCGACTGCCACAGCCTGCCGATCGCCTCGCGCCCTTCGACCTGGGGGCTGCCGGGCGGGAAGGCGATCGCGTCCTGCATATAGAGAGCACCCACCGCCTCGCCCTTGCCGGAGTTGAAGGCATCCTCGAAGCGGTCCTGTTGAGTTCGAATCGCTTGCTCGGCTTCCTCCGCCGCTGCTGCGGGGAGAGCGGTGGCGACGACACAGGCAAGGATATGCAGCCGAGATGGCAGAAACGCATGCTAGGCCCGTCGCGGCGGCTTCGCCGCCCCGCGAACGGATAGGAACAAAGCTGCAGAGCGTGGCGGCTTCTCGGGAGAAAGCGGGCGCGGGACTTCTTAGCCCTGACCGCCCTGGACGCCTTTGGACTTCAGCATCTCCTGCAGCTCGCCCGAGGAATACATCTCGCGGACGATGTCGCAGCCGCCGACGAACTCGCCCTTCACATAGAGCTGCGGGATCGTCGGCCACTGGCTGAAGTCCTTGACACCCTGCCTGAGGCTGGGGTCGGTCAGCACGTCGACGCCCTTGAACTTGACCCCGAGCTGGCTCAGCACCTGCACCACCGCGGCCGAGAAGCCGCATTGCGGGAAGACCGGCGTGCCCTTCATGTAGAGCACGACGTCGTTCTGGCTGATGTCCTGCTTGATGCGGTCGAAGACCGGGTTGGTCTGGGTCGTGGCCATCTCGAAATCCTCTCGGGCTGGCGCCGCTTTGGGGCAGCGACGCGGAACGTTACCTCAATCCGGCGCCGAGGTCTGCAGGGCCAGGGCGTGCAGCTCGCCGCCCATTTTGCCCTTCAGCGCCTGGTAGACCATCTGATGCTGCTGGACCCGGCTCTTGCCGCGGAAGGCGGGCGAGACCACGGTTGCCGCATAGTGGTCGCCGTCGCCGCGCAGATCCTCGATCGAGACCTGCGCATCGGGAATGCCTTCCCGGATTAGCCGCTCCAGCTCGGCGATGTCGATCGCCATGACGAGGCTCCTCCCTGCCGTGCCGGCCTCACGCCGCGCCCATCAGGGCGGGCAGGCCGGCCTCATGCACCCGCCGCATCTCGGCTACGGATATGAGATGTCCGCCGGGCAGTGTCAACGCGTCGCTCCCGACCCGCCCGAGTCGGCGCAGGGGAACACCCTTCCGGGCGGCCTCCTGGGCCAGCGGCTCGGCATCCCCCTCAGCCACCTCCAACACATAGCGGGCCTGATCCTCGCCGAAGAGCAGCCCGGCCAAGGCGGCGGGCGGCGCGTTCAATCCCTCCAGCTCGGCTCCGATCCCGCCGGCCATCGCCATTTCGGCCAGCGCGACCAGGAGGCCTCCGTCCGAGACGTCGTGGCAGGCGGCCACCCGGCCGGCGGCGATCTGCGCCCGCACGAATTCCCCGTTGCGCCGCTCGGCCTGGAGGTCGAGCGGGGGCGGCGGGCCGTCCTCGCGGCCATGCAGCTCGCGCAAGAACAGGGACTGGCCGAGATGGCCCCGGCTGTCGCCGACCAGCAGCAGCAGGTGTCCGGCCTCCTTGAACGCCACGGTGGCCATCCGGGCGCCCGGTTCGAGCAGTCCGACCCCGCCGATCACCGGCGTCGGCAGGATCGCCTTGCCCTCAGTCTCGTTGTAGAGCGAGACGTTCCCGGAAATGACCGGGAAGTCGAGCGCCCGGCAGGCCTCGGCCATGCCCTCGATGCAGCCGGCGAGCTGGCCCATGATCTCGGGCCGCTCCGGATTGCCGAAATTGAGGTTGTTGGTCACCGCAAGAGGCTTGGCGCCCACGGCCACGAGGTTGCGCCAGGCCTCCGCGACCGCCTGCGCCCCGCCGATCTTGGGATCGGCGAAGCAGTAGCGTGGCGTGCAGTCCGTGGTCATGGCGAGCGCCTTTTGCGTGCCGTGCACGCGCACCACCGCCGCATCGCCGCCGGGCCGCTGCATCGTGTCGGCGCCCACCATGTGGTCGTACTGCTCCCAGATCCAGCGGCGGCTGCAGAGATCGGGCGAGCCGAGGAGCTTCAGCAGCGCCGACTTCGGGTCGGTGAGGGGCTGCAGCCCCGTGGCGCCGAACGGCCGTGGCGCTGGCGGGGCCGCGCGCGGCCGGTCATAGAGCGGCGCCTCGTTGACGAGCGGCGCCAGCGGAATGTCGGCGACGGTCGCCCCGCCCATCCGCAGCACCAGCCGTCCGGTGTCGGTGAGGCGGCCGATCTCGGCGAAATCCAGCTCCCATTTTTCGAAGATCGCGCGGGCCTTCTCGCGCGCCTCGGGCTTCAGAACCATGAGCATGCGCTCCTGGCTCTCGGAGAGCATCAGCTCGTAGGGCGTCATCCCGGTCTCGCGCATCGGCACGCGGTCGAGCTCCAGCTCGATCCCCATCCCGCCCTTGCCCGCCATCTCGACCGAAGAAGAGGTGAGGCCGGCCGCGCCCATGTCCTGGATCGCGACGATCGCGTCCGTCGCCATCAGCTCGAGGCAGGCTTCCAGCAGCAGCTTCTCCGTGAAGGGATCGCCGACCTGAACGGTCGGGCGCTTCTCCTCGGAGTCGGAGTTGAACTCGGCCGAGGCCATGGTGGCGCCATGGATGCCGTCGCGCCCGGTCTTGGCGCCGACATAGACCACCGGGTTGCCGACGCCCGCCGCACGCGCATAGAAGATCTTGTCGGCCCGCGCGACGCCGACCGTCATCGCGTTGACGAGGATGTTGCCGTTATAGGCCGGGTGGAAATTCACCTCGCCGCCGACGGTCGGTATGCCCATGCAATTGCCGTAGCCGCCGATGCCGGCGACGACGCCGCCGACCAGGTGGCGCGTCTTCGGATGATCGGGCGCGCCGAAGCGCAGCGCGTTGAGATTGGCGATCGGCCGCGCGCCCATGGTGAAGACGTCGCGCAGGATGCCGCCCACGCCCGTCGCCGCGCCCTGATAGGGCTCGATGAACGACGGGTGGTTGTGGCTCTCGATCTTGAAGACGGCGGCCAGCCCATCGCCGATGTCGATCACGCCGGCATTCTCGCCGGGGCCTTGGATCACCCAAGGCGCCTCGGTGGGGAGCAGGCGCAGCCAGCGCTTGGAGGACTTGTAGGAGCAATGCTCGCTCCACATGACCGAGAAGATGCCGAGCTCCGTCGGGTTCGGCGCGCGTCCGAGCGCCTTGAGGATGCGCTGATACTCCTCGTTGGTGAGCCCGTGCTCGGCGACGAGGTTGGGGGTGATCTCGGGACTCACCGGAGCGCCTCCACCAGCCCTTTGAAGAAGCGCGTCCCGTCGGTGCCGCCCAGGGCCGAGTCGGCGAGCCGCTCGGGGTGCGGCATCAGCCCGAGGACGCTCTTGGTCTCGTTGAAGATGCCGGCGATGTTGCGGGCCGAGCCGTTGGGATTGGCGCCCTCCGTCAGGCTGCCGTCCGGCTCGGCGTAGCGGAAGGCGATGCGGCCTTCCCCCTCGAGCCGGTCGAGCGTGTTCCGGTCCGCGAAATAGTTGCCGTCGTGATGCCCCACCGGCCAGCGCACGGTCTCGCCGCTGGCGAAGGCGGAGGTGTAGAGGCTCTGGCCGGTCTCGATGCGGCAGTGCACATCCTTGCAGACGAATTGCAGGGAGGCGTTGCGCATCAACGCGCCGGGCAGGAGACCCGCCTCGGTCAGCACCTGGAACCCGTTGCAGATGCCCAAGGTCGGCACCCCACGCTCGGCGCGGCGCTTGACCTCGCGCATGACCGGCGAGTGGGCGGCCATGGCGCCAACCCTGAGATAGTCGCCATAGGCGAAGCCGCCCGGCAGCACGACGAGATCGACCTGCTCGAAATCGCCCTCGCGATGCCAGACCATGACCGGCTTGCGGCCGGAGGCCTGCTCGAGCGCAACCGCGACATCGCGGTCGCAATTGGAGCCGGGAAAGACGATGACGGCTGCTTTCATGAGCCTGGCGGGACCTTTCGCGGGCCGGTGTGCGGGGCTGGGCGCGGCTCCTCGTAGCACCCCTCGGAATGGAGGGGCAAGCGTCCGGGACCGGGCCTGGCCCCGGCGCTTCGGGCTAGCCGCGACTCGGCGGGGGCGCTTGGATCAGGCGGCCAGAGGGCGGGCCCGCTCCAGCAAGTCCAGCGCGTCGTGGCGGATGTGGTTGCGCGCCATCTCCTCGCGCAGGAGCGACTCGGTCACGATGCCCTTGTCGAGGCATTCGCGCAGCAGGGCGAAGAAGAACCGCTCCTGGTTCGGATCGGGGTGGCGCATGTAGTGACCCGGCGCCGCGCGCGCGATCAGCCCATGCATCAGCCGCCCGAAGATGCCGTACTTCTCCAGCCGGCGCACCTTCTCGCCCAGCGTGAAATCGACCGGCAGACCGGTCTTCCAAGGCTGCGTGTAGCGTTTGGTATTGTGCAGGAGCTTGGTCTTCTCGTTCAGTTCGTCGAAGCTGTTCCACTCCTCCTCGAACAGGCCGATCGTCTCCTCCGGCTCGCAGAGCAGCGAGATCCAGTCCATGTAGTCGCGCTTCATCTCGAACAGCTCGTTGAACTGCCGCTCGCATTGCCAGTGGGTCAGCCTCGCGCAGTCCAGCAGCATCACCGAGGAGGCGAATTTCTTCTCCGTCCGCCGGGCCTTGCAGAGGATGGCCTTGCCTTGCATGTCGCGGTCGAGGAGCTCGGTGATGTCGCCGACGGCGAAGACGTCGGGATCGATCACCACGGCCCGGCCCTGATAGCCCATCAGCTCCGGAGGCATGAAGCGCAAGGGCGTGAAGGACTGCAGATCGTCGTAGCGCCAGATGCGCGTGCGGCCCTCGCGCAGGAAGGGCTGCCCCTCGCGGGCCTTGAGGAAGGGGTGATCCTCGCTGTGGATGACCCGCACCTCGAAGCGCTCGGGGTGGCGCGAATTGCGCTTGAGCGAATAGCTGGAAACCAGCGCGCCGACGAGCTGCTTGTGGTTGGTGTGGATGAAGACGGTCGGTTTCATGCCGATCCTCCGGCCAGGCCCCGTATTTGTCGGCGATCATATAGGAGATGGCGTCCGGCAGGCCAGATCGCTAGGCCGGCGCAACCAGGCCGCGGACCCGCGCAGCCGCCTGCGAAACCTCGTCCTCTGGGCCAGAGGCGGGATGTGGGCGAGGCGCCTCTCCCACCCGCGACGCCATGCCGCGCCGGATCAGCGCCTCGTGCAGCATCGCGAGGTCACGGGAATAAGGCAGGCCGGCGGTGTCGTAGAGGAAGTCCCCCACAGACTGGAGCAGGCGGCTCATCGGCCCGCGGCGGGGCGCGCCGGGATGCAGGATGCGGCCGAGCGCGTAAAGCGGGCGCTCCCAGAAGGGCACGCCGAGGGGCAGCGGAAAGATCATGAGCGGCCGTCCGAGCCGGGCGACCTCCACCATCATGGAGGCGCTGTCGCCGGTGACGATGAAGGCGTCGGCCAGGGCCAGCAAGGCAAGATAGGGGTTGTCTTCGGGCGCCGATTCCGGCCGCCAGCGGAAGAGGCGAGCGCCCTCGGGCAAGTGGCGCTCGATCGCCTCGGCGGCTTCCGGCCTGGTTCTACGGCTGGTCGTGACATAGAGCGATCCGCCCCGGCGTCCGCGCTCCTCCTCCGCAACGCGCAGGAGGTCCAGCGCCACGGCCGCGTCGAACCGGTACGGCTTGGTCTGCCCGCCGACCAGAACGGCGGTGAGCGGGCGCGGAAGGTCGGCGAGTCGGGGGGCCCAGATGCGCCCCGCGGCAGCCACCGCCTCCCGGTCCGGGCGCATCAGCGGCAGATCGAGATGCAGCACGTTCGGGGCATGGGGGAGCCGATATTGCGCCGTGCCGATCACCAGATCGAAACGCTCGATCCATCGCCGCGGCCGGCCGACATAGGCGATCTTGGTGCGTCCGCCCGACTGCTGCTTGACCCACAGCGCAGCCATGGCCATGCGACGGCCGGAGGTGATGACCAGCTCCGGCCAGGGCGGCGTCAGCGGGTCCGACCGCGCGAGGTCCAGGTGATCGAGGTTGACCTCGAAAGGCGGCTTGCCGAGCCGCCATTGCGGCTGAACGAACAGCCGCTTGGGCTGCCACGGCAGCTCGAGGGCATCGAGGATCGCCAGCACCTGGGCATTGTCGCCGAGCTTCTCGCCTTGCAGGAACCAGATGCGGGACGGCATGGCGTCAGGCCGGGTCGGGCCGCTCGACCCTCTGGAAGATGCCGGGGTAGTCCAGGACCAGCCCGTCGGCGTCGATGGCCAGATCGGCGGCAAAGCCGGTGCCGAGCCCCTCATACCGATACCGATCCGGCGCGAGCCGGGTATAGCGCTGCGGAGCGCGCGACAAGGTGAGCTCCGGGACGGTGATATAGGCCGCGAGGATCTCTCGGGGCTGACCCGTGGCCAGCTTCAGCCGGCCGATCGGCAGGCTGTTCGTGAACGGCGAGACCTGGATATCGACCTCGCGGCAGCCATCGAGCGCCGGCAGCGGTTTGCCGCTCGCCTCATCCCGCCAGCGGCCCTCGCCATCGACGCGCAAATCGAGCCGCCGCTCGGGACGGCCGGGCTCCTCCACGCGGATGTCGCAGGCGCGCATGGTCCAATCGGGCGCAGCTTCGATCCGATAGCGGGCCCGGAAAGGGCCTCGGCCCGCCTTGGTCTGGAGGATCATCCCGTCGGCGTGGATGCCGTCATCGGACGTGGACAGCAGCAGGTGCTCCAGCCCGATCTCGTCGAGCGGTCGCCAGAACACCGAGGCGATCATGCCAGCTCGATCGTGTAGTTCTCGATGACGGGGTTGGCGAGCAGCTTGCCGCACATCGCCTCGATCGCGGCGCGGGCCTTGTTCGGATCGCTCTCCTCCAGGTCGAGCTCGATGACCTTGCCCTGGCGCACGTCGCGCACGCCCGCAAAGCCGAGACTGTGCAGCGCATGGCCGATCGCCTTGCCCTGGGGATCGAGGACGCCGGACTTCAAGGTGACGTGGACGCGCGCTTTCATTCCCGAGCTCCGATCACTGCATCGTCTTGGGACCCTTGAGATCCCCAGGCCCGCCCTCCGGGAGAATCCCGAGCCTGCGGGCGACCTCCTGATAGGCTTCCTCGACATTTCCGAGGTCGCGGCGGAAACGGTCTTTATCCAGCTTCTCGTTGGTCTTGATGTCCCAGAGCCGGCAGGAGTCCGGGCTGATCTCGTCGGCCAGCACGATCCGCATCTCCTCGCCTTCCCACAAACGGCCGAACTCGACCTTGAAATCGACGAGCCTGAGCCCGACGCCGAGGAAAAGGCCGGAGAGGAAGTCATTGATCCTGAGCGCCAGGTTCAGGATCTCGTCGATCTCCTGCGTCGTTGCCCAGCCGAAGGCGGTGATGTGCTCCTCCGACACCATCGGATCGCTGAGCTCGTCGTTCTTGTAATAGAACTCGACGATGGAGCGCGGCAGCGGCGTTCCTTCGGTGAGGCCGAAGCGGGTCGCGAGCGAGCCGGCGGCGACGTTGCGCACCACCACCTCGAGCGGGATGATCTCGACCTCGCGCACCAGCTGCTCGCGCATGTTGAGGCGGCGCAGGAAGTGCGTCGGAATGCCGGCCTCGGTCAGTCGCGTCATCAGATATTCGGAGATGCGGTTGTTCAGCACGCCCTTGCCGGTGATGACGCCCTTCTTCTGATTGTTGAAGGCGGTGGCGTCGTCCTTGAAATACTGGACGAGGATGCCGGGCTCCGGGCCCTCGAACAGGACCTTTGCCTTACCTTCATAGATGCGGCGGCGCCGGGACATTGCGAAATCTCCGGGGATAGGCATCGCTTAGGCTCTATATGGGGCGCTGAACGTGCCTCGAGGGGCGCTGATCCGCCCTTATAGCAGTGGGGTAGGGGCAAAACAACGACGGGTCCGAGGCATTCCCGGACCCGGATTAAGTGGCTGAGTGGGCTCTATTTTTGCGCGTCAGGCCGGGGTGGCCTCGCCGCGGCGCCGGCCGCGCCTGCCGCGGTGCTCGGGGCCGCCCGCACCGTGGCTCCAGAGCGACATGGTCCCATCGGAGAGCGCGCCCAGCCGCGCGACGACGGCCTCCACGGTCGGCCGCTCGCCGTGCGTGTGCTCCGCCAGCGCATCGCGCATGGCGCGGATATGCTCTGGCGTGGTCCCGCAGCAGCCGCCGATGATCCGCGCGCCCGCATCGCGCACGAGCCGCGCATATTCGGCCATGAGCTCGGGCGTGCCGCTGTAGTGAATATGGCCTTCGTGCCAGCTCGGCACGCCGCAATTGCCCTTGGCGATCACGACCTCCCCCGGCCGCAGATCGGCGGTCAGGCCGAGGATGGTGGCGGCGAGCTCAGCAGCCCCCACGCCGCAATTGGCGCCGAACGCGGCCAGCGGCGGCTGGATGCCGCGGAAGAGCTCCAGCGCGGCGGCCGGCGTGATGCCCATCATGGTGCGGCCGTTGGTGTCGAAGCTGAGCGTGGCGGTGACCGGGAGCCCGGCGCCGGACGCGCCGAGCGCGGCCGCCTTCAGCTCCTCGGGGGAGGAGAGAGTCTCCAGCCAGAGGATGTCCGCCCCGCCGGCGGCGAGGCCT
>JAREAF010000625.1 GCA_029240475.1 Rhodospirillales bacterium
GGGTCGCTCCGTGAACGGGTGGCGCCGGTCGCTGCTGATCATTCGTGGCAGCGGGCCGTTCGGCCAGAGTAGTACGGCGGACCCGGAGCCCTTATTGATCCGGCCTGGGCGGTCTTGAAGGCAAGTAGGATCCGTCCAGGTTGGGGGCATGAAGCATGTGGACATGCGCAAGCTGCCGGCGGCGGCGCAAGAGGAACGTCGGCGACAGGTGATCGGGCTCCGGCAGGCCGGCCTGACCTATGGTGCGATCGCGGCGCAGGTTGGGCTGACCCAGACCGGGGTGTTCGACATCTCTGATGTTTGTCGTCAACGTCTTTTGGCGCGACGGTACCACCTCCGCAGGGCGTGCGAAGGGCTACAGCGGATGGCTGTTGCGCAGTGCAGGAGGCAGAGCTGCTGAGACGACGATTAACAGACTCTGATGCGCGGATTGGCTACCGCATTACCGTGTATTCGTCCGGGGCTGCCTCGGTCTGCAAGCGGGCATCGACAAGGGTCGGCCACACAAATGTCTCGAGGGTTCCCCACCGTGGCCCTGCCTCCAGCGATGCGCAACAGGATGTCGGTCTCGTTCTTCCCCTGCTGGTGACGTGTTCTGCCGAAGCTCTGGATCAGGCGGCCGGCCGTGGCTCGACCTCGCGTCCGATCGCCCACAGGAAGGCCGCCATCTCGCGCGCAATCGCCGCGGTGACCACCCCCTGCCGTTTGCCACGAGCCGCGAGCTTGCGGTAGCGGCCGCACAGGCGGAGCTGGGCCTTCCAGGCGATGTCGCACACGGCCTTCGGCAGGCCAACCTGCCGCTCCTGCAGCGGTCGGCTCACCCGCGCTGGGAAGCGATACGTCCAGGCGCCCTCGATCAGCACTCGCCGGGCCCGGCCGTTGCCGGCCTTGGTGATGCCGCCGCGCCGAACCTTCTCGCCGGTCGAGCTTTCGGAGGGCACCAGGCCGAGATAGGCCATCAGCTGCCGCGGGCTGTCGAAACGGCGCACGTCGCCGATCTCGGCCGCGAATGTCACCGCGGTCAGGCAGGCGACGCCGCGCAGCGCTTGGTAGGCCGCGACCACCGGTGCCATGGACCAGGACGAGACCAGCTCGGTCACCTGTCCGGTCAGGCGCTCGAGCCGCGCCTCGGCGTCCAGGATCGCTTGCCGGTATTCCGCGAGCACGAGGTGCTCGGCGGGATGCTCGAAGCGCAACTCGCAGAGCCAGCGCGTGTGCGCTTTGGTCCAGGCACCACGGCCGGTAAAGATCCTGCCGTGGCGGAGCAGGAAGGACTGGAGATGCTGGCGCTTTGCTCGCAGGTCCTCCATCGCCACCTCCCGGGCGCGCACCAGCTCGCGCATGGCCTCATGGCCGGGATCCGGGACCCAAACTGACGTGAGTTCGTCGGCACGATGCAGCCGAGCCAGGGAGAGCGCGTCGCGTCGGTTGGTCTTGACCCGCTCGCCCGGGCGCTTCGGGATCAGCGAGGGCGCGACCACCGCGCAGTCATGGCCGAGCGCAACGATCTGCCGCTGCAGCCCATAGCCGGTCGGTCCGGCTTCATAAGCGAAGCACAACCTCCGGTGCCGCTTCTCGAGCTTGCGGACCAAGCGCTCGACGGCCTCGGGCGTGCTGTCGATGTCGCCGAGGAAGCGTACCTCACCGTCGCGCCCCGCCGCGGCCACCGCTACCGAGATCTTCAGCTTCGAGGTATCCAGGCCGACATAGACTTCGCTATCGTCCCGCATGGCTCGTCCCCTATGCGTGAGGCTCTACGCTGGCCCATCCAGCGCAACCCTCGCCCGTCGCATACTGCGGGACGAGCCACCGCCTCGACGACGAACATACGGTCTGCAAGCGGTATGCCGAGCGGGGTGCGGCTGGGCTGAAGACTGGGCAACGCGGGCCCGACCCGGGGTATGGCCGGCTCCTCACGGCCGAGCAGGAGGCGGAGACGCAGAACCTGATCCGGCGCCACACGCCGGATGAGCTGGACCTGCCGTTCGCACTCTGGAGCCGGGCGGCGGTGCGCGAGCTGATCCAGCAGCGCTTCGGGGCGCGGCTGGCAGTGCGCACCATGGGCACCTACTTGGCGCGCTGGGGCTTCACCGCCCAGAAGCCGCTGCGGCGAGCCTACGAGCAGGACCCAGCGGCGGTGCGGCGCTGGCTGCGGCGGGACTACCCGGCGATCGCGGCGCGGGCCAAGGCCGAAGGTGGCGCGATCTTCTGGGGTGACGAGACCGGTCTGCGCTCCGACGACGTGCGCGGCCGCGGCTATGCGCCCCCGGGCCGCACGCCGGAGGTGCGGGTCAACCATAGACGGGCCAACCTCGGCCTGATCTCGGCGGTGACCAACAAGGGCGAGTTGCGCTGGATGGTGCTGGACGGCGCCATCAAAGCGCCGGTCCTGCTCCGCTTCCTCGCCAGTCTGGTCCGGTTCGGCGTGCAGAAGGTCTTCATGATCCTCGACCGCCTGCCGGTCCACCGCTCGGCCAAGGTCCGCGACTGGCTGGCCGGGCGCGAGGCTGCAATCGAGGTGTTCTACCTCCCAGGTTACAGCCCGGAGCTGAACCCGGACGAGGGGCTCAACAGCGACCTGAAGCAGGCGGTCACCCGCAAAGAGCCGGCG
>JAREAF010000626.1 GCA_029240475.1 Rhodospirillales bacterium
GCGAACACATACTCTCCCCGCAGATTCACATCCAGGATCGCGGCATCGAACTCGCCCTCCTGAGCGAGGCGGATCACATCCTTCACCCTCGGGACCGGTCCCACGACCCTGCAGCCGAGCTTCTGGAGCGTGTGAGCGATTTCCAGCGCTACGAGACCCTCATCCTCCGCGACCAGCACGCGCAGGCCGTGCAAACCGGATTGCGAACCCATCCTCTACTCCGAAGGGGTGAGCGCCGTCTTGTTGGGAGAAGACAACAGTCCTAGCTGGCGGGCGGATGTCGGGGCGGCATGCTGGCGCATCTGCGCGTTCCAGCACAAGTCTCTAGGAGGGGGAACCGGCAGCGGCCTCGGCGGACCTGTGGGGTGCCTGCGATCCCGGGCGCAGCTGCCCCAGAATCTCCTCCAGTTCCTCGTGGCGGAAGGGCTTGGAGAGCGCCGGCAGGCGCGTCGGGGGAGCCCATCAGCAGCGCATCGCTATAGCCGGTCATCAGGATGACGAGCGGCCCGGTGTGGCTCGGGCCCAGCCCGGTGCCGGTCGCCTCGTGTAGAACGGCTGGAAGATGCGGCTCAGATCCTGCTCCGGGATGCCGCTGCCGGATACTCGACGCGCAGGGCGACGAAATCGCCTCTTCGCCCGTGCCGTCGCCGGCGCCAGGGGCGAGCGTTCGCAGCGGAAACCGACAGGTTCGCGCCCCGGCCTGACGACCCGTCCGGGTCGGTCGGCTCGCGACGGCGGTTGGGGCGGGTCCTGACGAGCGCGGCCCGCGCGCGGCTCAGCCGGGCTCGGCGGCGGGAGGCCCGTTCCGGCGCGGGCGCAGGGGCGCGAGCTGGTCCCAATCCACCCGTCGCGTGACCGCCATGGCTGCGGCCAGCGCCGCCGTCAGGCCGATCGAGCCGGCCAGCAGGGCGAAGCGTTCCGAGCCGAGCACGATGAAGATGAAGCCGTGCACGAAGAGGAGCGCGGCGCCCACCCCCAGCCCCAGCCAGCGCCTCATCCGGCTGAGATAGAGCGTCACCATCGCCACCTCGATCGCATGGGCCAGGAGATAGCCCCAGCTGAAGCCGACATGCTCGGCGAAGGCGAGGGTGAGCAGAAAGGCCAGCGCGACCGCCGCCCCTGCCATCAGCCATTCGATGGGGTGGGGCATCCGGCGCAACAGCACCGCGCCCGTGCCGATCGCGCCGAAGGCCAGGGCGATCACGACGAGCCCGTATTTCAGTAGGCGGTCCACCTGCGCATAGAGGTCGACCGGATCGATGATGCGCACGGCGAGGAGGCTGTCCATCGCGCTGGCCGAGCTGGTGCCGATCTTCCATGCGCCCGGGTAGGAGCGCGCCAGCTTTGAGATCGACCAGCGCGCCTCGAATCCCGCCTCGCCGACCTGGCGCTCGTCGGGCAGGAAGGCGCCGGCGAATTCCGGATGCGGCCAGTTGCCGGCGATGCGCACCGTGCTCTGGTCGCCGACCGGGGCAAGGCTCAGCTCGCCGGCCCCGGCGAGGTCCAGGACCACCTCGAAGGCAAGGCCGCGCTCCAGCGCCTCGATCGAGAGGGCAAGGCCGGAATGATCGACCCCATCCTCCACGAAGCTTGGCCGGCCGATCGGCGACAGCTCCAGCCGCTTGCCGTCGAGCGTCAGCTCGGCCGATCGGATGCCGCCATTGTCGGCGATCCCGAGCGCGACGCGCGCGCGGCTGAAATCAAGATCGCCCGTGCCGATGCCGAGCGCGGACCAATCGGGCGCGGCAAAGCGGCCGGTCAGGGTCACTCTCGCGCCATAGATCAGGGCCTCGAACAATCCGCGGCTGCGCCGTTCCACCTCAAGGTCGGCCTTCGCATCCAGGCTCTGCGGCATGAGCGCGACGTGCCCGCGCAGCATGCCCTCCGAGACCAGCGGGATCTCGATGGCGGGGCCGGCGATGATCTGCGGACCGCCCCAGCCCTCCGCCGCGCTCAGTTGCACCTGCTGGTGAAGCTCGATCCGCTCGGCGACGAGGCCGCGCAGCAGGAAGAGCGGCGCGGCGACGATCGCCGCCACGACCAGGACGGAGGCCAAGGTGCGCAGCGGCTCCGGCCTGTGCAGTGAATCGGACATCGGAAGCGGACCACCAGGAGGCGAAGGGTCCCCTCAGTTACAATCCGATTGTGTATATCAGTTGGCGCTAATGAGGAGAAAAGTGGGCCGCTTGCGGGTCAAGCCAGGACGACCCAACCCTCCTCCAGCCGGATCGGCACCGCCGTCAGGTGGGCGCCGAGGCACGGGCCCGCGACGCAGGCGCCGTCCGCCATTCGGAACAGCGCGCCGTGCGTGGCGCAGAGGAAATGCTCTCCGTCCGGCGCGATGAAACGGTCGGGCACCCAGTCGAGCGGCGTGCCCTGATGCGGGCAGGAATTCAGAAAGGCCCGCGCCCCATGGCCCTCCCGATGGATGAAAACCTCGTACTCGAATCCATCGACGGGGAAAGCCTTGGCCTCGCCGTCGGGAATCTCCTCCAGCCGGCAGAGCCGTCGGGCTTGCGTCACTTGAGCCCGCCCATGCGCGAGATCAGCTTCCAGG
>JAREAF010000103.1 GCA_029240475.1 Rhodospirillales bacterium
AGCTTTGCCATTATGTCGAGCAGAATGCGATCGGGCCCCTCTGGAAGGGCCGGAAATTACCAATGAGCGCCTGCATCTCCGGCTGGGCGATGCTGAACCGCGCCACGGCCGTGATCCCGGACATCTATCGAGACTCCCGCATTCCCTACGACGCCTACCGTCCGACCTTCGTGCAGAGCCTCGTCATGGTGCCGGTCCGGCGCCAGGACCCGATCGCCGCCATCGGGATCTATTGGAGCTTCCGCCACACGCCCGACGAGGAGTGCGTCCGGCGCATCGAGGCCCTGGCCAGGTCCACTGCGACCGCCCTCGAGAATGTTGCGCTCTATGACTCGCTGCGGGCCGAACTGGACCGCGCCCGCGAGCAGGCGGGTCGGATGCAGGGCCTGGTGAACGAGATCAATCACCGGGTCAAGAACACGCTCTCCGTCGTGCAGAGCATCTGCCTGCACAGCGTGCGCGGGGCTCAATCGCTGGACGGCTTTTCCGAGACCTTCACCGGGCGCATCGTCGGGCTGAGCCGGGTGCACGATCTGCTCACGCGCAACGCCTGGAGCGGCGTGGAGCTGCGCGAGCTGATCGAGCAGGTCCTCGGGGACGGCGCGGCCGGAGGCCGGGGCCGGTTCGCCTCCGAAGGCTCTGCGGTCCTGCTTCCGCCCAAGGCCGCCGTCGCGCTCGGCATTGCCTTACAGGAGCTCGCCGCGAATTCCGCTAGGCATGGCGCCTGGTCCTGCCCGGACGGGAAGGTCTCGCTCGTCTGGCACCTCGAGCCGCAGGGGGAGGGCGAGGCGGCGAGGCTGCGCATCGGCTGGATCGAGCAGGGCGGGCCGGCGGTCGGCGCTCCCAAGCGGCGTGGCTTCGGCACGCGGCTCCTGTCCGGCATCGCGCAGGAGCTCGACGGGGACGCCGCGCTCGATTATCAGCAGGACGGCTTCCGCTACCGCTTCTCGATGCCGTTGCCGGCGCTCCAATTGGAAGCCGCCGCCGCCAATTGACAGCCTGGAGCCGCCGCGGCCATTGTCCCGGCCGCCTGCCCTGCCGCCGGGAGTCTCTGCAGCCATGACCGACGCCGCTCTCATCTCCGCCATCGAGGCCGCCTGGGAGGATCGCGCGGCGCTGACGCCCGCTGCCAAGGGGCCGATCCGGGAGGCGGTCGAAACCGCGCTCGATCTGCTCGACCGCGGCGAGCTGCGCGTGGCAGAGAAGCGCGACGGGCAATGGGCGGCCAACGAATGGCTGAAGAAGGCGGTGCTGCTCTCGTTCCGCCTCAGCGATGCGCGGCTGATGCCGGGCGGGCCCACCGATCCCGAGATCGGGCCGGCGGCCTGGTTCGACAAGGTGCCCTCCAAATTCGCCGGCTGGGGCGAGAACCGGTTCCGGGCCGCGGGGTTTCGCGCCGTGCCGGGTGCCATCGTCCGCCGCTCGGCCTATATCGCGCCCGAGGTCGTGCTGATGCCCTCTTTCGTCAATGTCGGCGCGCGGGTGGAGAGCGGGACCATGATCGACACCTGGGCGACGGTCGGCTCCTGCGCGCAGATCGGCCGCAACTGCCACATCTCCGGCGGGGCCGGGATCGGCGGCGTGCTGGAGCCGCTCCAGGCGACCCCCGTCGTGATCGAGGACAATTGCTTCATCGGCGCGCGCGCCGAAGTGGCCGAGGGCGTGATCGTCGGCGAGGGCTCGGTGCTCTCCATGGGCGTCTATCTCGGCGCCTCGACTCGCATCGTCGACCGCGCGACCGGCGAGACCTTCATGGGCCGCGTGCCGCCCTACTCGGTCGTGGTCTCGGGGACCATGCCCGGCAAGCCCCTGCCCGACGGCAGCCCCGGGCCGGGGCTCTATTGCGCCGTCATCGTCAAGCGGGTGGATGCGAAGACGCGCGCCAAGACGGCGATAAACGAGCTCCTGCGCACATGAGCGGCCGCTTCGCCATCGATCCGGTCGCGCTGGCGCGGGACCTCGTCCGCTGCCGCAGCGTGACCCCGGAGGATGGCGGCGCGCTGGCGGTGCTCGAACGGGCCCTGACGCCGCTCGGCTTCACCTGTCACCGGCTCCCCTTTGCAGAGCCCGGCACGGCCGAGGTGCAGAACCTTCTCGCGGTGATCGGCGAGCCAGGCCCGCATTTCTGCTTCGCCGGCCACACCGACGTGGTGCCGCCGGGCGATCTCGCCGGCTGGACGGTCGACCCGTTCGGGGGCGCGGTGATCGACGGCTGGCTCTATGGGCGCGGCGCCAACGACATGAAGGGCGCCGTCGCCGCCATGGCCGCCGCCGTCGCCCGGCATCTCCAGGCGCGCGGGGGAAAGCCCAAGGGCCGCATCAGCCTGCTCATCACCGGCGATGAGGAAGGGCCGGCGGTCAACGGGACGCGCAAGGTGCTGGAATGGATGGCCGAGCGCGGCCTCAAGCCCGACGCGGCGGTGGTGGGCGAGCCCACCAACCCGCGCCGCATGGGCGAGATGGTGAAGATCGGTCGGCGCGGCAGCCTCACCGCCCGGCTTACGATCCAAGGCATGCAGGGCCATGTCGCCTATCCGCAGTTCGCGGACAATCCCCTGCACTCCATGGCGCGCGGGCTCGCCGACCTCATCGCCGAGCCCCTGGACCGGGGCACGCCGCACTTCCAGCCCTCGAACCTGCAGATCACATCGGTCGACACCGGGAACGAGGCGCCGAACGTGATCCCGGCCGAGGCGCGGGCCGCCTTCAACATCCGCTTCAACGACCAGCACACCGCCGCCAGCCTCGAGGCCTGGCTGCGCGACCGGCTCGACCGCACGGGCGCGCGCTATCGGCTCGATCTCACCGTCAGCGGCGAGGGCTTCGTGACCGAGCCCGGCCCCTTCACGCGGCTCGTGGCCGATGCCGTGTGCGGGGTGACCGGCGTCGAGCCCGAGCTCAGCACCAGCGGGGGCACCTCCGATGCGCGCTTCATCAAGAACTACGCCAAGGTGGCGGAGTTCGGGCTGGTCGGCGAGACCATGCACAAGGTGGACGAGCGCGCCAGCCTCGCCGACATCGAGGCGCTGACCAAGGTCTATCATCGCATCCTCGACGCCTGGTTCGACGCGCCGTGCTGAGCTTGCGCGAGGCGAGCTATGCGCTGTTCGGCGCTTGGCGGCTGGCGCATTTCGACCTTCAGGGCACCGCCTATTTCGACCGCTCGGCCGAAGGCGCTCTGCGCTCCTTCTGGGCGGCGGCGCTCCTGCTGCCCGCCTACGCGGTCATGGTGCTGCTGCATCTGAGCGAGAATCCTCCGGCGCTGGGCTGGTCCGGCCTGGTGCTGATCTACGGCGTGGCCTATGCGGCCGGCTGGACGGCCTTTCCGGTCGTCATGCTCTGGCTGGTGCGGTTGCTGGACCGCGAGGAGGATTATTTCGGCTACATCGCCATGTACAACTGGTCGCAGCTGCTGATCACGGTCATCGCGCTGCCGATGGCGGCGATCCGCTCCGGCCAGCTCCTCCCCGACCCGTTGATCGGCTTCTTCGGCCTCGTCGTGGAATTCGCGATGCTGGCCTATCTGTGGTTCATCGTGCGGGCGGGCCTGAGGATCGGCCCCTTCGCCGCGATCGGCGTGGTGCTGACCGACCTGACGCTCTCGGTCCTCATCTGGAGCGTGGCCGATCACCTCGCCGCCGGTGGCCGGCTGTTCTGAAGCTGCGCCCCTCGGGCCATCGGAGGTAGCCGCGACGATTGTCCGGCGCGACGCGTTGATCGGCCGATGTCTACCGCCCTCCTCGCCGCCGTCGCCGCCGCCGCCCTGTGGCTCGGGGCCGGTTTCCTGCTGCTCGGGTTGGACTGGTGGCGGCCAAGCCCCTTCGACATCCTGGGCTATCTCGCCGGGGGCGTTCTGATCTTCCTGCCTGCCATCATGGCGCTGGCGCAACGGCAGCAGCCGCCGCGCCGCCGGCGCGAGTGAAGACCAGCCGCGCCGTCAGTCCCGGCCCGTTATCCTCGAGCCGCAGCACCGCCCCGTGCAGCCGCGCGATGGCGTCGACCAGGCTCAAGCCGAGGCCGCTGCCGGGCGTGCCCCGGCTCTGGTCCAGGCGCACGAAAGGCTCCAGGACGCGGCCGCGATCGACCTCCGGAATGCCGGGGCCCTGATCGGCCACGCCCAGCTCCGGCCCATCGCCGCTCCGCGCCGCCCAGACCCGCACCGTGCCTCCCGAGGGCGCGTATTTCAGTGCGTTGTCGATCAGGTTCGCGAGCGCCTGGAACAGCAGCTGCCGGTTGCCGGTCACGCATGCTCCGGGCTGCGCCCGAATCTCGAGCCTAACCTCGCGCTCTTCGGCGAGGGGCTCGTAGAGATCGCTTGCGTCCTCGACCAGGGCAGCGAGGTCGAGCTCGGCCATTTCGGCATTGCTGCGGCCCGACTGCGCCTCGGCGATCGAGAGCAGGGCGTTGAATGTGGCGATCAGCCCGTCCGCCTCCTCGATCGCCTGCTCGATGGCGGCGCTGCGCTCGGCGGGCGGCGCGTCGGCGCGCAGCGTCATCTCCAGCCGGCCGCGCAGCCGCGCCAGCGGGCTCTTCAGATCATGCGCGATGTTGACGGTCACCCCGCGGATCGAGGCGACCAGCCGTTCGATCTCGTCCAGCATCCGGTTCAAGGTCTCGGCGAGCCGGTCGAACTCGTCGCCGGTGCCCGAGAGCGCGACGCGGCTGGAGACGTCGCCCCGGCGGATCTCCTCGGCCACCCGCGCCACGGCGTCGATGCGGCTGAGGACGCGGCGGCTGAGCAACAGGCCTCCGGCGATGCCGAGCAGGACGATCGCGGCCATCGACCAGGCCAGCGCCTCCAGCATGAAGCGGCGCAGGCTGACGCGCTCGCGGTTGTCGCGCCCGACCAGGAGCAGGAGGCCCTGCGGAAGCTCGAAGCTGCGGGCGCGCGCCTCGCTGCGCTCCGTCTCGCCGGTCTGCCAGCGGCGCTCGATGGCGAAGAGCAGCCAACCATCCTCCCGCCGGACCTGCTCGGGCCATGCGGTCATGTTCCCGGCCAGCGCCTGGCCGTTCGGCGTGGCGAGCAGATAGAGCATGTCGCTGAGCCGCGGTCGCTGCGCGCGCTCGACGATCGCCTGCGTGAGCCCGCCCACTCCCGCCGAGCGGTACCGCTCCTGCAGGGCCTGGATCTCGGCCTCGATAGCCTGGCTGGTCTGCCGCTGGAGCGCGCGCTCGGCGCCCCAATAGAAGACCCCGAGCAGGACCAGGACCGATGCCCCGAACAGCACCGCATAGAGCAGCGCCAGCCGGAAGGTCGAGGTGGCGAGGAAGTTCGGCCTACGCACGCATCACATAGCCCGCGCCGCGGATCGTGTGCAGGAGCGGCGGCTCGAACCCCCTGTCGATCTTCTGCCGCAGCCGGCTCACATGCACGTCGATGACGTTCGTCTGCGGGTCGAAGTGATAATCCCACACGCCTTCGAGCAGCATGGTGCGCGTGACCACCTGGCCGGCATGGCGCATCAGATATTCGAGCAGCCGGAACTCGCGCGGCTTCAGCTCGATCGGCCGGCCCGCGCGGCGCACCTCGCGGCGGAGCAGGTCCATCTCCAGGTCGGCGACCGAGAGCCGCGTCACCTCCTGAGCCGACGCGGACTTCCGCCGCAGCAGCGCTTCGACCCGCGCCAGCAGCTCGGCGAAGGCGAACGGCTTGGTCAGGTAGTCGTCGCCGCCGGCCCTGAGGCCCTTCACGCGGTCATCCACCTGGCCGAGGGCCGAGAGGATCAGCACCGGCGTCTGCACGCCCGCCGCCCTCAGCGCGGCGAGGATCGAGAGCCCGTCGAGGCTCGGCAGCATGCGGTCGAGGATGATGAGGTCGAACCCGCCCTCGGTGGCGCGGTAGAGCCCCTCGCGGCCGTCGGCGGCCTGCTCCACCAGATAGCCGCATTCCCCGAGCGCCCGCTCCACATAGGAGGCGGTGGTCGCGTCGTCTTCGATGAGCAGGATGCGCATGGCGTGCGAAGCGGAAGCTCGGAGCCTCCCACTATGCCACGGCGCCGGACCGGCGCCCAACTCGGCAACCGGACCGGCCCATGGTCGTCCTTCGTCAGGCCTGGCCCACGTCGAGCCCGACGAAGAGCTGGTTGCCGCCGCGGTTGACCAGCAGGAGGAGCGCGCCCTTCTTCTGGTCCTTGGCCGCCTTGGCGAGCTTCTCGACATCCTCGGGCGAATCCACCTGCTCCTGGTTGACGGAGACGATCACGTCGCCCTCGCGCAGGCCCTCTTCGGAGGCGATGCCCGCGGCTTCGATCCCGGTCACCACCACGCCCGAGACGTCCTCGCTGATCTGGTACTGCTGCCGCAGGTCGGCGGTGAGCGGCGCCAGCGTGGCTCCGAGCGTCTCCGAGGTCGTGGCCGCCTCCGGCGCGGCCGCGTCCGGCGTCTCGCCCAGCGCAATCTGCTGGGCGCGCTGGTCCTGCTTGGCGATGGTGACGTTCTGCGTCACCTCGCCGCCGCCGCGCCAGACGCGCAGCTCGACGGCCTTGTCGGCCGGCGTTTCGGCCACGATTCGCGGCAGGTCCCGCATCTCCTCGACCTCGCGCCCGTCGAAGCCCAGGATGACGTCGCCCTGCTTCAGCTGCGCCTTCGCGGCGGGGCTGTCCGGGATCACGTCGGAGACCAGCGCACCCTTCGGCTCGTCCAGGCCGAGCGCGGAGGCGAGCTCGGGCGTGACCGCCTGCACCTGCACGCCGAGCCAGCCGCGCTCGACACGGCCCTTCTCGCGCAGCTGCTGGATGATCGGCTTGGCGAGATTGGAGGGGATGGCGAAGCCGATGCCGACGCTGCCCCCGGTCGGGCTGGCGATGGCGGTGTTGATGCCGATCACCCGGCCGTTCAGGTCGAAGGTCGGGCCGCCGGAATTGCCCTGGTTGATCGAGGCGTCGACCTGCAGGAAGTCGTCGAACGGGCCGGCATGGATGTCGCGGCTGCGGGCCGAGATGATGCCCGCCGTCACCGAGCCGCCGAGACCGAACGGGTTGCCCACGGCCATGACCCAGTCGCCCACCTTGAGGGCGTCCGAATCGCCCCATTCCAGGGCGGGCAGGGTGTCCTTGGCGTCGATCTTCAGCAGCGCCAGGTCGGTCTGCGGATCGGTGCCGACCACCTCGGCGTCGAACTGCTTGCCGTCCGGCAGGGTCACCTTGATGCCGCTGGCGTCGTCGACGACGTGGTTGTTGGTGACCACGTAGCCTTGTGGGTCGATGATGAAGCCCGAGCCAAGGCCCATCACCTCGCGCGGGCGCTGGCCCGGGCCGCCGAACTGACGGAAGAACTCCTCGAAGGGCGAGCCCTCCGGAATGTCGAAGGGCAGGTCCGGCATCGGACCGGCGCCGGTCTGATGCACGGAGGAGATATTGACCACCGCCGGCGTCACTTTTTCGGCCAGCGGGGCGAAGGTCTCTGGAGCCGGCGCCGCCAAAACCGGGCTCGCCGCGGTCAGCGCGAGCGCCAGAATGGCCGCCGGCGCGGTCAGACGGGTCGAGATCAGGCTCATCCCTTGCTCTCCATGAGTAAACCGCGGCGCTCCGGTGCCAGTCCTCGGCAGGCCGGGCCCCGCGCGGGTCCATCTTCGCTCAATGATATGGACCAACAATCCTGACGGCCCGCTGTCGCGAAGATTAATTCGCCGTAAGATTCGGACGCGCCCGGCCGCAAGGCTCCGGGTTGAATCGGCGCGGCGGCGCGGTTAGTGTCACGCCCCGTCCCGGGCCGGGCTCCCGTCGGATCGGAGGGGTGGCCGAGCGGCTGAAGGCACACGCTTGGAAAGCGTGCATACGGCTAAAACCGTATCGCGGGTTCGAATCCCGCCCCCTCCGCCAGAACTATCTTGTAGATTCAAAGCAGGGCCGAGCTTTTTGCCCTTACTGCCGGTGAGGCGGTTCCTCATTCTGCCCCACATTTTGGCGCGAGGGCGATGGAGCCGGGTCGGGATGGTCCACTTCAACGACTGGTGCGACGCTGCAGACGGCAATGTAGGAGCGCATCCGCTTCGATTGCTATCTGGTGATCCCGTAAGGCTGAAGGTCGGTATCGCCGCGACCGCTGCCATCGTGCCGACCCATTATGCGGCGGAGGAGCAGATCGCGGGTATCCTTCGCCGACTAGGCAAGCCGGAAGCTGCCAAGTTCATCGAAGGCAAATTGCCAACGAGCAAGTCAATCCGGTCGGGCGATCTAGGTGAAATCCTGGCCACCGAGTTCATCGCCTCACAGAGCGGCTATCAAGTGCCCATCAAGCGGCTGCGCTGGAAGGACCACCGGAACATGGCAATGCGCGGGGACGACGTAATCGGCCTTCAGCAGGAGCAAACGGGCGGTTTGCTTTTCCTCAAGACGGAGGCGAAAAGCCGCGGGACCCTGACTTCTGGCGTTGTGGCGGAAGCGCGAGCGAGTCTAGACAAGG
>JAREAF010000104.1 GCA_029240475.1 Rhodospirillales bacterium
AGGGCGTGCCGGTCCTGCATGTGCGGCACGCGGGCGATCCCGGCGATCCCCTGGAGAAGGGCACGCCGGGCTTCGAGATCCATCCGAAGGTCGCGCCCAGGCCCGGCGAGCCGGTGATCACGAAGACGCGCTGCAGCGCCTTCTTCGACACGCCGCTGCAGGAGGAGCTGAAGCGGCGCGGCATCCACCGCCTCGTCGTCGCCGGCATGCAGACCGAGTATTGCGTCGACACCAGCTGCCGAGCGGCCGCCGATCTCGGTTACAAGGTGGTGCTGGTCAGGGACGGGCACACGACCTTCGATACGAGCGTGCTGCCTGCGGAGAAGATCGTCGCCCACCACAATCGCACGCTGGGCGGCGGCGGGTTCGTGGAGCTGGGCGAGGCGGAGCGGGTGACGTTCTCTGCTTGATCGAGGACAGCGTTGCCGTCCGTTAGCCGGTGCGCTTGACGCTTCGGGATCCGGCCCCGCGTTTCCAGTGTCGCACAAAGGCCTCCCTGATGCGGCGAAACAGCTTTGGAGGCAGGTATCCATAGGTGAACTTGCCCCTCGTGCCGGGGACGAGCCGCAAATCCGGGCCCGGCCAAACGAATTCATTCGCCTCCGTCACGACGACCCATGACCGTTCTCCGTCCAGCCCGAGGCGCGCCTTGGTCTGGGATGGAATTTCGACCGCGTCGTCCCGTCGGCGTGGTGGACGATGCGTGATCGGGAGAACCATCACCACGGTCCGACCTCCTTCATCTGCCGTGACCAGGACGACGCTGCAAGGGCGGGCCTTGCGGCCCTCCTCGGCGCCCTGATTATGCTCTTCACGCCAGAGATAGGAGTAGCTGAGGACGAGGCCGGGCTCGGGGCGCGGCAGCGCCATCGCCGGTCAGCCCAGCTCCTCGTTCAGGTGCTGATGCCGGGAGTCCATCTCCACCCGGCCGATGGCCTCGACCACGCTGCGCGGCAGTTCGCGCGTGAAGAAGGCTCTGCGGTCCCGCGCTTTCAGCCGCCTGTACTCCTTGGCGGGGACCAGGACGAATGCCTCACGGCCGTGATTGGTCACCACCACGGCCCGTTGGGTCTCCAGGACCTGGTGCTGGATCTTCCCAATGTGCTTCTGAAATTCGGTCGAGGTAACCTTGGTCACAGCCTTCTCAGGATAATACGGATTCTCAGGATAAATGTCCTTTGACGATAGGTCAAGCTGCCGCACGCTAGCCGTTCGCGCCCAGACCCGCGCAGCCCTGCTTCACGCGGGCGAAGAGCTCGGGGTCCCACTCTGAGGGGTACTGGCCGGGGATGTGCGCCCATTCGACGACGATCGGCTCGCCGGGCCGCGTCGGCAGGAGCATGCGCATGTCGTTCTCTTCAACGGGCGTCTCGTACTTGATCAGCTCGAACACCGCCCAGTCGCCGGGCTCATTGGCAACCGGGTATTCCAGCGCCGCGCCGTGATACATGTCGGTGACCTGGATAAACCAGCGGTCGAAAGCCTCTCCGGCGGCACATTCCTCGACCCCGTCCTGGCCCGGCCGCAGCACGACGATCCGAAACGGCTGCTCGGGGCCAAAGCGGTAGGCGTAGAATTTGAGGTCGGCGGCGGTGAAAAGCACCTCGCTGATGATGTAATCGGCGACCCCATACGACTGTCCCGGCTCCATCAGCTCCGGTTCGTCGACATAGGTGGCGACGTCGTAACTCAGCTTTAGGGCAAGCCCCGCCACGCCGGCGCCGAAGAGGGCAATGATCGTCCAGCCGGCGAGCCGCATCCTGCGCTGCCAGGGCTTCAGCGGCGCGGCCATGTCAGCCTGCCACCGCAGGCGCGGCGCCCAGCGCCCGGCAGCCGGAACTGACGCTGTCCCAGACGGCGGGGTCGAATTCGACGACATACTGCTTGTAGCACCATTGCATGAGGGTGCCGCCATCGCGGGAGGTGGGCCGGCGCAGCCGCTGCTCGATGCCGGACCGCTTGCTGCCGTCCCACAGCTCGATGATGAACCACTCGGGAGAGACCTCCTCGACCGTGGTCGCAACCTGCCGGACCACCGGGAGCGAGGAAGAGGCTTCAACCAACCGTTCGAAGCCGGGACCCGACCGGCAATGCTCGGCGGGCCCGCCGCCGCTGCGCACGACGATGATGTCGAATGCATCGCCGACGCCTCGGCGATACGCAAACAGCTTGAGATTGGCGCCGCTGACGACGACCTGCACCACCTCATCGGCCTGGATGAGGGTCAGCGGTTCGCCAACGGGGACAGGCGTGCACTCGTCGATGCAGGCGGGTAGCGGCGTGCAGAGCATGATAAGAAGCGCGGCGGGCCGAACGAAATTCATGGATATGCAGCGCGCCGCCTTATGACCCCGCACCCAAACCCGCGCAGCCGGACCAGATCAGGCCCCAGGCCTCCAGGTCTGCGTCCTTCACCACGTAATAGCTGCTGAAGCGCTCGATGATCACGGGTCCATCTTCCCCCGCGCGCGGAATGTGCGCGACGAAGCGCGTCGCCGCTAGACCGTGCTCCTCCCACTCCTCGCCGATGGTGAGGCTCGCCCAATCGAGAGAGTCGAAGTCGGAGGACTCGTCCTCGATCCGCCCGCCGTTGCGAACGTCGGTCAGAAGCGCAAACCAGCGCCGAAACCCGGCACCGGCCTCGCAGGTCTCGATGCCGGGTCTATCGACCCTGACCACGATGAGCGTCGGCGGCTGCAAAGAGGCCCAGTGGTAGGCGTAGAGGCGCATATCTTGAGCCACGAAGGCGACTGGCGTCTCGATCTGGGGGAACTCGTACAGCGAGTTTGGCCCGCGATCGACCAGATAGATCTCGGCCCCGAGCCTCCCGATGCCGAACGCGAGCACCAGGATGATGACCCAGGGTAACCACCAGGAACGGAGCATGCGACGCGTAGAAACAATTGAGCCGTGGCCCGCAAGGTGCGGTTCAACCGGAAGAGGTGTCAACAAGCACGCATCTCGCCCGCGACTCTCGGCCCTGCACAGCAAAATTGCAGGCTGCAGGAGAGATTTGAAACGCCTCGTCGCGCCCGGCGCTTTGTCGCCCGCAGATCGCTATGGCTGGGCGCCCAATCCCGCGCAGCCTTGCTTCACTAGGGAGAAGAACTCGGGTCCCAGTCGATCGGGTACTGACCCACAGTCCCGAACTCCGTCGCGATGATCGGAGCGCCGACGGACGACGGCAGCAGCAGGCCGGAATTCGGGTAGCTCGACGACGAATCTGTAGGCCACCAACTGCAGGACGGCCCAATCCTCCGGCCGTGCGGCGACGGGCTCAGCGAGCATCTCCCCTCGTGTCATCTCCGTGGTCATCATGAACCACCGCGTGAACCGCTCACCCGCGACGCAGTGCTCAATGTCGTCGCGCCCCGGCCTTTGCACGAGGATGTGGAACTCATGCTCGCGGCCCCAACGATACGCATAGAGTTTGATATCCCGCGCGCTGAATAGGATTTCCGTGACCAGCCCGTCATACACAGAGAATGCCTCGCCAGGCTCGGCCGGCGTCCAATCCGCCTTCCAATCGTAGGTCTTGGGATCCCATCCTTCCTCGAACCAGGGCGCCGCGAAAGCCCAGAACAGGAGGCCGAAGGCCGCCCAACCCGTCACGCCCATGAATCGCCGTAGCCAGATCATCGCAAGGCGCGCCCCGCTCACGCTCCGCCGGGAGCGTCGGCCCCGAGGCTTGCGCATCCCGATCTGAGGCTCTCCCAGATCGCGGGATCGATATCGACCAGATACTGATCGCCATAGCACCATTGCATGACCGACCAGGCATATCCCGGTACCGGCGGCCTCAACCGGTGCGGAACGCCAGGGTCGCCGCCGGCCGGCCACAGCTCGACGACGAACCACTCCGACGAGATGGAGTAGATGCCGTGCCAAGACTGGCGGATCACCTGCACCGTAACCATGGCGTCGAGGAAGCGCTGGAACTCCGGACCCGATCGACAGCGCTCGACCCGATCGCCGGCCTTGTACGCGATCGCGATCTCGAAGGGCTCGCCCGCGGCGGACCGATAGGCGTAGAGCTTGCGATCTGAGCCGCTGACGACCATCTCCCGCACATCCGCCGCCGCCATGTAGGAGAGCGGCTGGCCCCAGCCCGGGCGCGTGCACTCATCCTCGCAACCGGCGAGCAGGGCGGCTCCGAGCAGCAGTATCGGTGTCGGCTTTCGTCGCATGCGAGGGTCCCCGACCCTAGGAGCCGGCACCCAATCCGGCGCAGCCGGACCAGATCCGCGACCACGCCTCGGCATTGGCGTCCTGAACGGTGTGGTAGAGGCCATCGCGCTCGACGATCACCGGCCCGTCGCCGTCGCGCGGGATATGCACCTCGAATTGAACGCCCTGCCAGCTCCCCTCCGACATCTCATCGCCGACCGTCAGGCTTGCCCATCCTTCGGTACCCTGACCATCGGTTTCAGCCAGGCCTTCGCTCCCCACGCGTTCCAAGAGCCTGAACCACCGCTCGAACCCGGCGCCTGCCTCGCAGCGCTCGATGCCCGGCACGTCCTGCCTAATCACCAAAATGTGCAATGGCTCTTCCGGCCTGAACCGATAGATTTGAACGCGCCGATCTTCGCCGATCAGCGAAACGGGTAGCGGGTCGGGGCCGAAGCTATAGAGGTAATCCCAGCTCAGCGGCCGATAGTTGCTGAGGTAAAAATAAATTTCAGGCGCCCCGATCCCGAGCAGCAGTGTAAGAACGAGCACCCAAGGCAGCCACCATGATCGGAGCATGGAAAACAAAAACCGCCACAGAACCTGTCCAAAGCTTTGAACGCTCGACCGTGGAGGTCAAGGGAGGGTGGTTAATTGCTGCGCGTGGCGATTTCTACAAAGAAAATGACCGCTATTCGGCTCATGCCTTCATTCTAGTTCCCCAAAGCAGGATGCATTTAGGGGTGCTCACCCATAGTCCGACAGCCATCTTTGATGACGGAAAAAGCAGATGTGCTCCACTCGACCGGATATTGGCCAGGAAGGCCATAGAACTCCGCGACGATTGCCTCAGTCGACTCGTGCGGCAAGAACAGGCGCGTTTCTTCTCCCTCAAACTCATTGTTGGTGATCAATTCAAGCGTGGTCCAACCAGTGGGATCACCCTTTAAGGGCGTCTCAAGCTTGCGCCCGTTCACGAGCGTCGTCACCATCCCAAGCCACTCGGTGAAAGCAGGGCCGGCTTTACATCCCTCAACCGTGTTCTGACGTGGCCGAACCACCATGATCCTGAATGGCTGATCTGTATGCCAACGATAGGCATAGAGCTTGTAATCGCTCGTGCTCACCAGAACGCCGGTGACAGGCCTCGTACTCATGTCGTAGAATAGCTCGGCTTTGATGGGTCCATGTCCTGCCACGAGTTCTACCCAATTATCCCAATCGGTTGCAAAACCAAGCGTCAGGACGGCGAGCAGTGTGCAGGCCATCCATCCCAACGCGCGCCTCATGGCGCCTTCCCCATTTCTACCGATATCCCGAGCTCAGCACAGCCAGAGGTGACGTTGCTCCAGAACCCGTCATCGAGCTCGACGACATACTGATCGTAGAGCCACCATTGCATGATCGTTCGGGGCTCTCCCGCATTCGGGGCCCGCAGCCGCAGTTCCCGCCCGGGGTTCGTGCTCGTGTCCCAAGTCTCGACCGTAACCCAGTCCTTCGTATCAGTCTCGACGACGGCCTCTACCTTCTTCACCACGAAGATCGACGATGCGGCCTCAAGAAAACGTGCGAAGCCTGCACCCGCTTTGCAGCGTTCGAGTTCGTTCCGATCGCGTCGAGCAATGACGATCTCGAAGACTTCACCTGGGTCGGTACGGAAGGCCAGAAGCCTCTGGTTCGACGTGCTGACAAGGACCTCCCGCATGGTCTTCGGATCGGACCATTGCAGAGCCTCCCCTAGATCGGGCTGGTAGTCACCGCAAGCGCTCAATACGACGCACGGCATAGCGAAACAGACTTGTTTCAATTGTCTCACGATGAGCCCCGATCAGAAGACATGCACCACCGTCTCGTATTCTACAGCCCAACCAAATAATTTTTCCGCATCCGCTTTTTGTAAGCGAACGCAACCGTGCGATCCGATCAGGTCGGTGCCCTTTTTGGCATAGTACAACAGGGGCCAGCCGAAGCCATGGTACTGGTGGAGGGCCTGTCCCTTGTAGAAAAACATGGCAAAATCCATCTTAGATCCATATATGCTGCTAGTGTGATATCGGTGTTTCGGGTGAATAACGTGCCTGCCTTTCTTAGTGGGATTGTCTTTATCTCCAGCAATACACTGGCACTGGTAGACTGTTCGGGCGCCAATTTTTACTGACACGATCTGCTGCGCAATGTCGACTTCAAAAAGGTATGGCTTGATTTCGGGCTTAGGCACCATCAACGGTATCCCCGGCGTTCTTTGGCTCCCAATGAGCCTCCGCAGGCAGACATAAGGTCAGGTTTCGAGCATGACCATGGCGCTGGTATTACTTCGTAGCATCACCGGTTAAGCTGTCAACATCGTAATTACAATTTAAAATGACTGCGTGACTGTATTTAAAATTTCTGTGCGCGCCGCCGCAGCGAGCAAAAAACACTGAGCGGCGGCAAAAATCTAGGCAAATCTGAGCCGCTGCCCCACTCCCATTCGTTTTGCCTTTTCCAGCATCGCGTGGCCGAGCGCGATGTCGGAGAGCGAGAGGCCGCGGTGCCAGAAGAGGTTGGTCTCGTCCTCGCGCTCGCGGCCGGGCTTCTTGCCGGTGACGATCTCGGCGAGCTCGGCATGCAGCGTCGTCTCGGTGAGCTTGCCCGCCTCGACATGCGCGCGCAGCGCGCCGAGCTTGCCGGTGCGGCATTGGCCCCAATCGTCGACCACGATCTTGGCCATGATGTCGGTGAGGGAGAGCTCGACCGCGCTCATGGTGCCGTAGGGCACGACCAGCGCGCCCGGCTTGATCCATTCGGTCTTTAGCAGCGGCGTCGGCTGCTCCAGCCGCGAAGCCTCGACCACGATGTCGGCGCCCTTGACGCAGCTCTCCCAATCCTCGGTCGCGATAACCGGCTTGCCGAGGTCGCGCGCGAGCGTCGCGGCGAAGGCGTCGCGGCTCTCCTTGCGCCGGGAATGCACGCGGATCTCCGCGAAGCCGAACAGCCGGTCCAAGAGGCGCACGTTCCAAAAGGCCGTGCCGCGAGCGCCGACATGGCCCAGCACGCGCGCGTCTTTCCGCGCAAGATGTTTGGCGCCGATCGCCGTCACCGCGCCGGTGCGCATCTCGGTGATCGCCGTGGCGTCGATCAACGCGACCGGCATCCCCGTGCGCGGATCGAACAGGTTCAAGAGCGCCATCTCCGAGGGCAGGCCGAGCTTGTAGTTGTCGACATAGTCGCCGACGATCTTCACCCCCGCGAGCCCCATCGGCGCCACATAGCCGCGCAGCACGTTGAAATGGCCGCGGAAGGCGGGGTCGGGCTCGAGATGCACGCGCGGCTCGATCACCGTTTGGCCACGCCCTTGCGCGCTGAGGCCCGCCTCGACCGCGGCGAGGATCTCCTCATCCGTCATGGCGAGCCGCTCGACATCCGGGCCGTTCAGATAGGTGAAGTGGATCTCCGTGGTCGCCATCCGCCCAGCTCCCTAGCCGATCCGCGCCAGCGCCGCGCGGTAGCGCGTCAGCACCTCCGCCTCGCGGGGATGGCGGCCCTCGCGCACCGTCCAGCGCCCGCCGACCATGACGTCGCGCACGGGATTGCGGTTGCCGGCGAAGACCGCGCCATCCACCAGCGCATCGCCGGAGAGCCCCGCCAGGGTCGGAGCCTCGGCATCCAGCACCACCAGGTCCGCGCGGCACTCTACGGCGATGCGGCCGCTCGCGAAGCCCAGCGCCTGCGCCCCGCCCTCGGCCGCGCGGGCCCATAGATGCGCGCCGACCGAGCCGCCCGCCTGCAACAGGTTGCGTCGGCGATGCACGAGCCGCTGGCCGTATTCCAGCCAGCGCAGCTCCTCGACGGGGCTCACCGAGATGTGGCTGTCCGAGCCCACGCCGAACACGCCGCCCGCGCGCGCATAGTCCACGGCCGGGAAGAAGCCGTCGCCGAGATTGGCCTCCGTCGTGGGGCAGAGCCCGGCGACGGCGCCGCTCGCGGCCAGGGCACGCGTCTCCGCCTCGGTCATGTGCGTGGCATGGATGAGGCACCAGCGCCCATCCACCGCCGCATGGCCCATGAGCCACTCGACGGGCCGCGCGCCCGACCAGGCGATGCACTCCTCCACCTCCTTCACCTGCTCGGCGATGTGGATGTGGATCGGCGCGCCCGGCAGCAGCGCATCCAGCCGCGCGGCGGACTCGCTCAGCAGCTCCGGCGGCACCGCGCGCAAGCTGTGAGGCGCGATGCCGACGCGCAGCTCCG
>JAREAF010000627.1 GCA_029240475.1 Rhodospirillales bacterium
ACGCTGGCCCGCATGCTCCCCGTGCTGCCCCTGCCTGGGGCCGAGACCCGCTTCCAGCCGATCTATGCCGGCGATGTGGCGGCGGCCATCGTGGCGGCGGTGGACGCCCGGGTGCCGACCGGCCGGGTGTATGAGCTCGGCGGGCCGGAGATCCGCACCTTGCGCCAGATGATGGAACTCGTGTTCGAGGTCACCGAGCGCAAGCGCGCCATCGTGCCCGTGCCGGCCAACCTGGCGCGGACCATGGGCAGCGTCATGGGCACGCTCGATTGGCTGACGCTGGGGCTGATGCCGAACGAGCTCGTCACCACCCGCGACCAGGCGATCCTGCTCGAGAGGGACAACGTGGTGTCGGAGAGCGCTGTTGCCGAGGGCCGCACGCTTCAAGGCCTGGGCATCACGCCCACCACCATCGAGGCCATCGTGCCGAGCTATCTGGTGCGCTTCCGCAAGACCGGCCAGTTCGACCTCAAGCGCAACGCCATGCAGACGATGCCGGACCTGCTCGCTCCCCGGTCAGGAGGGCCCGCGTCCGACTTCCACCCGGAGCGGGCGTCAGGCCCGGCCGTCGGCCAGCAGGCGAGCCGCTGAGAGGCTTGGCCCTTTAACGGTTCTCGAGGGAGGCCTGGCCCTCCCGGCGGTCCGGGATCGCCGCCCGGCCGCGGGTGAGCCTCTTGTGCAGGTGAACCATCATCACGGCGCCGAAGACCGGCGTGATGAGGTTCACCACCGGCACGAGCACCAGACCGGCCAGCACGGCACCGGCGGCCAGCACCGTGCCCCGGTGTTCGGTGCGCAGGCGCGCCACGTCCTCCGCCGGCCAGAAGCGGCCCGCCGCCAGCTCGAAATATTCGCGCCCGAGCAGATAGGCGTTGGCCACGAAGAACGCCCCGATATTGATGCCCGGGATGAAGAACAGCAGCAGGGCGACGAGGTTCACCAGCAGCGACAGGCCGGCAAAACGGATGCCGTAGAGAATGGCCTTGCCGAAGGGCAGTGCCCGGCCCGGCTCATCGGCCGGGTAATCCTTGTGCTCCACCACCTCGGCGACATCGTCGAGGAAGTAGCCCGCCACGATGGCCGAGACCGCCGGCAGCAGGTAGATCAGCGCCACGAAGAGGCCGAAGCCCGCGAGGAAGAACGCGAAGCTGTCGATGATCGGATAGCTGGCGCTGAGATCGTGATTGGTGAGGAAGATGTCGAAGAGCTTCGTGAGGCCGAGCCAGACCAGGACAAGCAGCGCCAGCGTCAATCCGATCGATTTCCAGAGGATGCGCCGCAGCGCGGGCGAGAAGACCTCGCGGGCTGCCGCGAAAACCGATTGGATGAGCATCTGTCGTTCGTCTCCGGGAGAATTTACGGCCACGCTTGATAGGCGGTGCGGAGCTTACTTATGAACGAAGCCGCCGCAAAGCGAGGGGTGGGGGAACCTGTGCCGTTGAAAACCGAATCGTCGACCACCCCTGCGACGGATCCGGACGTGATCGTCGTCGGAGCCGGCAGCGCCGGCATCGCGGCGGCGCAGCATCTCCTCGCCCATGGGCTGACGGTCACGATCCTGGAGGCGCGCAACCGCATCGGTGGGCGCACGTTCACGCGGAGCTTCAAAGGCCACCCTGTCGATCTCGGCGCCCATTGGCTTCATGCGGGCCCGATCAATCCGCTGGTGAGCCTCGGTCGCGCCCGGCGCGAGCCCCTGCGCCGGGCTCCCGTCGACGGACATTTTTTCGTACGCGGCCGACCGGGGAGCCGAGCCGAGAGCACAGCGCTCGACCGGGCCTTTGCCATGGCGGATCGTGCCATGACGCAAGAAGCGAAATCGCGCGACGACAAGGCGGCCGCCAAGGCCCTGCCGCCGATGGGGCCGCAGGGGCGGCGGGTTGCGACCATCCATGGGCTGGTCTCAGGACGCCCTCTCCACGAGGTCAGCCTGCACGATTTCCCGAGCATGGAATATGCCGACAACCTCTTCATCGCCGGCGGGCTCGGCGCCTATGTTCATCGCTTGGCGCGCGGGCTGCCGATCCATCTCGGGGCCGCCGTCCGGTCCATCGACTGGTCGGCGGAAGGTGTGCGGGTCGAGAGCAGCGCGGGAACGCTGCGCGGGCGGGCCGTGATCGTCACCACGCCCATGGCGGTGCTGCAGCGGAGCACGATCCGCTTCACGCCTGCCTTGCCGAACGCCGTCCAGGGGGCGATCCACGGCTTCACGCAGGGCGTCTATGAGCATGTGGTGCTGCACTGGCCGGATTCGCCGTTTCGCGGCGCCGACCGCTTGGCCAGCCTCACCGGCCGGCATCGGGAGCCGCCGGGGCTTCTCACCTGCATCGACAACACGCCGTTCCACTTCTTCGAGCTCGATCAGCCCATCGCTGCCAGCTTCGACCGGCGGGATGCTCACGCGCCGCATCGCTATGCGCGCGAAGTGCTGGCCGAGCATTTCGGC
>JAREAF010000002.1 GCA_029240475.1 Rhodospirillales bacterium
CGCCTTGAGGCGGCCCAGCTCGGAAAAGACCTTCTCGGACGCCTTCTCGCGGATATGGCAGGTGTTGAGGATGACCATGTCGGCGCCCTCCGCGCAGTCGGCGGGGGCGTAGCCGAGCGGCGCCAGCACGTCCGCCATGCGGGCGGAATCGTAGACGTTCATCTGGCAACCATAAGTCTTTATGTAGAGCCGTTTCACCGAACCTCGTCCCAACCCATCCCGTCCCGCTGCGGGCGGGCGGCGCACCGTAGCGGCCGATTTGCGCGCGTCAAGCCGCACCGCCTCACATGGTGGCCGCGCCCGACGCGGCCAACCCCGTCCGCTCAGGGGCCGCGGGGGCGACCGGGACGGGATGGCGCTGGGGCCGGCCGGCAAGGAGGCTGGCGACCCCCTCGGACACCACGCGCCAGCAATGCTCGGCCATGGCCTTGCGGCTGCCGAAGCGGTCGATCGTCACCGGCTCGTGGAAGATCACCTCGGCGGTGAGCACGCCCATTCCGAGCATGCGCCAAAGATGCGGCGCCAGAGCCATGTCGCCATACCAGGCAAAGAAGGGACGGAAGCTGCGGCCCATCGGCATGCCGTCGAGCCGCGTATAGGCGAGCGAAACCGGCTGCACGACCAGGGCCCCGCCCTCGATCCGCCGCTCGGCGACGCTGAACAGGGCGCTGCGAAAGGGCAGCAGCCGGTTGCCGTCGTCGCTGGTCCCCTCGGGGAAGAGGATCAGCACGTCGCCCTCGATGAGCCGCTTCTCGATCTCGTCCTTGTGCTCCCGCGCCTTGGAGGAGCGGCGCTCGATGAAGACCGAGCGCTGCAGCTTGGCGAGCCAGCCGAAGAAGGGCCAGCCTGCGATCTCGGCCTTCGCCACGAAGGAGCCGGGCACGACGCTGCCCAGGACCTCGATGTCGAGATAGGAGCTGTGATTTGCGGCCACCAGCAGCGGGCGCGCTGGGGCGAGAGTCCCGCGCACGCTGACGCGGATGCCGAGGATGCGGCAGACGAGCCGGTGATAGATCACCGGGAGTTTCGTCGCGAGCGGCAAGCGCAAGGCAAGGGCAAGCGCCTGGACCGGCAGCAGCGGCACGGTCATCGCGAGATAGGCGACTATCCGCAGGCAGGCGCGTGCAGGCGAACCCATGGGCGGCCGGCTCAGCCCTCCTCGAATCGCGACGCGCCGTCCTCGCGCGTGTAGTGGCGATAGTATTTCTGCGCCATGAGATCGGTCTTCACCACCACGCACACATCGGTGGTGTGGAACTGCGGATCGACCACGGCGCCGTCGCCGACGAACCCGCCGAGCCTCAGATAGCCCTTGATCAGCGGCGGCAGCGCGGCCAGCGCGGCGCGTGCGTCGACGGCCTCAGGCGGCATCAGGCGCATCTCCTCGTAGCGCTCGGCCACCGCCCTCGGCCGCAGATGCTCGGGCGCGACGTGATTGTATGCGAGATAGGAGAGCGGCAGGGCCAAGGCCTTGGGATCGGTGCCGGGAAGGCTGGCGCAGCCGAACATCAGACCGATCTCGTAATGCTGGACATATTCGGCGATTCCCCGCCAGAGCAGCTGCATCGTCGGCCCGGTGCGGTAGCGCGCATCCACGCAGGACCGGCCCAGCTCGAGAATCTCCCCGGGCACGGCCAAGAGGCGCCCGA
Source organism: Rhodospirillales bacterium (assembly GCA_029240475.1). GTDB lineage: Bacteria > Pseudomonadota > Alphaproteobacteria > JAREAF01 > JAREAF01 > JAREAF01. The sequence continues at coordinate 1,650 of JAREAF010000002.1, forward strand.
TCTCATATTCGTCGCCGGTGTAGAACCGTCCGCATCGTGCCGCACCTTCGCGCCGCAGCAGCCGGTAGGTCGCCACCACCGCGCCCGCGCCCAGCCCCCGGTCCAGGACGATGAGATGGTCGCAATGGGCGTCGAAGAAATCGAAGTCGCGGCGGCTCCGCGCCATCTCGGGCGTCGGGTGGGCGCTCATCTCCTCATAGAAGACGCGGTAGCGCAGCGCTTGCGCGGCCTCGACCTCGGCCGCGCTCTCGGCGAGGCGAATCTCCATCTGCCCGGCATGGACGTGGACCGCCGTGCGGTCCTGATACGCCGTCAAAGCCATTGAAGCCCCCCTTTTGTCCTTGCCCCTCGCCGCCGGCCCGTCAGGTCTCCGTCTTGCCGCCGCTCGCCCGACGCAGCGGCACCGCATAGAGCTCCAGCCGGTGATCGACCAGCTCGAAGCCGAGCTCCTCGGCCACGCGGCGCTGCAGCTTCTCGATCTCCTCGTTGCGGAACTCGATCACTTCCCCGGTATGCAGGTTGATGAGGTGGTCGTGGTGGGTCTCAGGCGCTTCCTCGTAGCGCGCCCGCCCGTCGCGGAATTCATGGCGTTCGAGAATGTTCGCCTCCTCGAAAAGCCGCACGGTCCGATAGACGGTGGCGATCGAGATGCGCGGGTCGATTTCGGTCGCCCGCCGATAGACCTGCTCGACGTCCGGGTGATCGACCGCGTCCGATAGCACGCGGGCGATGACCCGGCGCTGCTCGGTCATTTTCAGTCCCTTGTCGATGCAAAGCTTTTCGATTCGAGACGGCATACGGCCCGGCGGCGGACTTCTCCTAACCTTTCGGATGAGTATAAACCAAAGCCCTGGCGGTACCTAGGCCAACGCGCCGCCAGCGGAAAGCGCTCAGCGCCGCGGACGCGAGCGCGTTCCGAGGCCGATCTCCTTGGCCAGGCGGCTACGCTGCTTGGCATAGTTGGGGGCGACCATCGGGTAGTCGGCCGGCAGGCCCCAGCGCTCCCGATATTGCTCGGGGCTCATATTGTAGGCGGTCTTGAGGTGCCGCTTGAGCATCTTCAGCCGCTTGCCATCCTCAAGGCACACCAGATAGTCCGGCATCACCGACTTGCGCACGGGAACGGCGGGAACGGGGCGGTCGGCAGGCTCCGCGGCTGCGGGGCCGATATTGGCGAGCGTGCGGTAGACGCTGTGAATGAGGGCGGGCAGCTCGGCGAGCGGCACGGTATTGTTCGCGACATGGGCCGAGACAATATCGGTGGTCAGCGACAACAGCTCGTGCGGTTTGGTCTCTCCGGCCATTTAGGGGAAGTCTCCCGCAAACTGCTCTGAATAGTCATATAATGGACGCAGTGCGCTATACAATACAGGCCCATGAAAAACGCGAAGCTTATTACCAAAGACGGAAATACAGGGCCAATTCTCCTGGACATCACCGCCCAGGTTTGCCCTTTGACCTTTGTTCATACGCGGCTGCGGCTGGAGCGCATGGAGCCGGGCGAGGTGCTGGAGATCCGGCTCGCCGGCGCCGAGCCGTTGCGGAACATCCCCCGCACGCTGGCCGATGAAGGCCATGAGGTGCTCTCGATCGAGCCCGAACCGGGCAGCCCCGGCATCCACCGGCTGCGCGTGCGCAAATCGGGCTAGAGGGCGCGCAGTCCGGGCAGCAGGCGGCGCATGGTGAGCGCCGCCACGAAGCTCTGCCCGCGCCGGTAATAGTTGCGCCTGCGGCCGACCGGGGCGAAGCCGAGCGCCGCATAGAGCCCCCGGGCGCTCCAATTGTCCTCGGCGACCTCGAGGAAGATCCGGCGCGCTCCCGAAGCGGAGGCGAGCCGGGTCGCCTCCTCCATCAACAGCCTGGCCAGGCCGCGGCGGCGCATGCCGGGCGCCACGCCGATCGAGAGGATCTCGCAATCGTCGGCGGCCATCCGCGCCAGCAGGAAGCCCGCCGGGCGCGGGCCCTCGCGCGCGGGCTCGCTGACGATGAGGCCGAAGGCGCCGGGCATCGCCAGGAGCTCGCCCATCGCCTGGACGCCCCAGGCCTCCTCGAAGGAGGCGGCGTGAAGCGCGGCGATCAGATCGAGATCGAAGGGGCCGACCGGGCGGATGAGCGGAATCATCGCTTGGCCTTCGGAAAGCTCACATCCGGAGCCTTGAGATAGAGCGCCGAGGGCGGCGCGGGAGGCGGTCCGCACCGCGCGTGCAGCTCGGCCGCCATGGAAGCCACGGTCGCGGCTTCGGGGTGGGCAGGTCCCGTCGCGAGCAACGCCGAGCCGCCGAACGCCGGCAGGGCGCGCTGCGCTCCGTCCCCGGCAAGGGCGAGCAAGCCGGGGCCGGCATAGTCGGGAAGGGCGTCGGGCAGGAGCGCGGCGGGTTCGGCGAGCGCCTCGCCCGAGGCATCGAAGAGCTGCGCGTAGAGGTCCGGACGCTTGGATTCGATCAGCACCAGCAGCTTGGACGCGCCGGCGGGCGGTTCGGCCGAGCGCGCCACCGCCGCGAACGTCGTCACGCCGATGACGGGGCGCCCGGCCGCCAGCCCAAGCCCGCGTGCGGTCGCGAGCGCCACACGGATGCCGGTGAAGCCGCCGGGCCCGCGCGTGACCCCGATCGCGTCCAGCTCCTCGAAGGGCCGGCCGCCCATCGCCTCGAGGATCATCGGGACCAGCGCCTGCGCGTGCCCGTGCTCCATCGGTCTGGAAATTCGCGCCAGGACGCGTCCGTCCTCGACGACCGCGGCCGAACAGGCGGCTGTGGCCGCATCCAATCCCAGAACGCGCATCGATCGATCGAGGTCCTCTTGGAGCGGAACGGCGCCGGTCCTTAAGCCATCGTCAAGGGCGTCGGGGCCATGCTAATCAAAGGCCCGCGATTCGCCAGCCCGTCCCGTCCGACCCCAACCGGATAGCCCAGCCATGAACCTCATCGAACTCCTGCCCGGCCGCTCGGGGCTGCTCATCGACCTCGCCTACGCGCGCGCCGACAACGTGACCGGCAAGCCCATCTATGCCCGCGCGCGCTGCTTCCTGCATCCGGCGGCGGCCGCGCTGCTCGACCGCGCCGCCGAGCTCGCCCGCCCGCACGGGCTCCGCTTCAAGATCTTCGACGCCTACCGGCCCCCCGAGGCGCAATGGGTGCTCTGGAACGCCTTTCCCAACCCGGAGTTCGTGGCCGACCCGCGCCGCGGCTCGCCGCATTCGCGCGGCGCGGCGGTGGACCTGACGCTGGTGGACGCCTCGGGGCGCGAGCTGGAGATGGGCACGCCGTTCGACGATTTCACCGCGGCCTCGCACCATGGCAGCCTCGCCGTCTCCGTGGAGGCGCAGCGCAACCGCGCGCTGTTGCTCGGCCTCATGACCGCGGCGGGCTGGGACTTCTACCGCAATGAATGGTGGCACTATCAGCTGTTCCAGGCGCGCAATTATCCGCTGATCAGCGACAGCGCGCTGCCGGAAGGGCTGATGCCTTCAGAAACCAGAAACCAGAAGCCAGAACCCAGAAAGGAGCCGGAACGGGCACTGGCCTGAAAGCCGTCTTTCTTCTGGCTTTCTGACCTTCTGGCTTTCTGACTACGGAACCGGCCTGACCTCGGTCACCTCGGGGATGTAGTGCCGCAGCATGTTCTCTATGCCCATCTTCAAGGTCGCAGTCGAGCTGGGGCATCCCGCGCAGGCGCCCTGCATGTGCAGATAGACCACGCCGTTCTCGAAGCTGCGGAAAGTGATGTCGCCGCCGTCCTGCGCCACCGCGGGCCGCACGCGCGTGTCGAGGAGCTCCTTGATCTGCGCGACGATCTCGCCGTCGGGACCCTCTTCCGCAGGGGTCTCCGCCGCGCCGCTCTCGGGCAAGAGCACGGGCTTGCCGGCGATGAAATGCTCCATGATCACGCCGAGGATGGCCGGCTTGAGCACGAACCATTCCTTCTCGGGCGCCTTGGTGACGGAGATGAAGTCCTGCCCCAGGAAGACACGGCGGACGCCCTCGACCTGGAACAGCCGCTCGGCCAGGGGCGAGCGCGCCGCAGCGGCCGGATCGGCGAAATCGGCGCTCGCGGACTCCAGCACGGAACGGCCGGGCAGGAATTTGAGCGTGGCCGGATTGGGGGTCTGCTCGGTCTCGATGAACATGGCGTCCAGGCTCCTCTGACTGCAGTCAAGATGGGCAGGTGGCCGGAAAACTTCAAGTTTCCGGCGGGGGTGCTATAAGTCCGCGCGGCGCCACCTTCCCCTTGAGGCCTGATCGAAGAGGATGCTGCGCTCCATCGCGACCGTCGGCGGCTGGACCATGGCGAGCCGCGTGCTCGGCTTCGTCCGCGACATCCTGATCGCGCGGGTGCTGGGGGCGGGCCTGGAGGCCGACGCCTTCTTCGTCGCCTTCCGCTTCCCCAACCTGTTCCGCCGCCTGTTCGCCGAGGGCGCGTTCAACGCCGCCTTCGTGCCGCTCTATGCCCGCACGCTGACCGAGCGCGGCCCGGTTCTCGCGGCGCGTTTTGCCGAGGAGACCCTGGCGCTGCTGCTGACCGTGCTGCTGGCCGTCACGTTCCTCGCCGAGCTCGCGATGCCCTGGCTCATGGCGGCGATCGCGCCGGGCTTCGTCGGCGACGAGGTCAAGTACGGGCTTGCCGTCCAGTTCACGCGGATCACATTCCCCTACCTGCTCTTGATGGCGCTGGCCGCGCTCTATAGCGGGGTGCTCAACGCCCACCGCCGCTACGCCCATGCCGCGGCCGCGCCGATCCTCCTCAACCTCGCCATGATCGCCGCCATGGCGGTGGCGGCGCCTCTCTGGGGCGAAGCCGGGCTGGCGCTGTCCTGGGCGGTGACGCTGGCCGGCATCGGCCAGTTCCTGTGGATGCATTCGGCCGCCGCGCAGTCCGAGGCGGCGCTGCGCCTGCCCGCACGGCCCGTGCTCACGCCCGAGATCAGGCGCCTGCTGAAGCTGATGGTGCCGGGGGTGATCGGCTCGGGCGCAATGCAGATCAACCTCTTGATCGGCACCATGATCGCCAGCCTCGCGCCGGGCGCGGTCTCCTATCTCTATTACGCCGACCGCATCTATCAGCTGCCTCTGGGCGTGATCGGCTCGGCGATCGGCGTGGTCCTGCTGCCCGAGATCACGCGCCGGCTGCGCTCGGGCCAGGAGGGGGCGGCGGGCGAGAGCCTCAACCGCGCCATCGAGCTGGGCCTGCTCATCACCTTGCCCGCCGCGGTCGCGCTCATCGCGATCCCGGAAGAGATCATCGGCGCGCTGTTCGAGCGCGGGGCGTTCGGGCGGGAGGCGACGGAAGCCACCGCCGCCGCGCTGGCCGGCTTCGCCCTGGGCCTGCCCGCCTTCGTGCTGATCAAGGCGCTCGCTCCCGCCTTCTATGCGCGCGAGGACACCGCCACCCCCTTCCGCTACGCGATCGCGGCGATGGTCGCCAATACGGTCCTCAGCCTGGGTTTCTTCCCGCTGCTGGGCTTCGTCGGGATCGCGATCGCGACCTCGCTCGCTTCCTGGCTGAACCTCGCCCTGCTCTGGGCGCGCCTCGGCAGAATCGGCTTTCTCACCGTTGACGCGCGGCTGCGCCGACGCGGGCCGCGCATCCTCCTGGTGAGCCTGGCCATGGGCGCGGCGCTCGTGGCCGCCGCCGCGGGGCTGGAGGAGGCCTCCGCGGGTCCGCCTTTCGCCCGCGCGAGCGCGCTCGGCCTCTTGGTCGCGGGCGGCGGCGCCTTCTATTTCGCCCTTGCGCTCGCCGTCGGGGCGATCGAGCGCTCCGCCCTGCGCGCCCTCGTCCGGCGCGGCGCCAGGGCACCTTGACGCCCCGGCCATCAGGGCAGATAACAGGCTCGGAACTATCGGCAAATGCTGCGCTTTCCCGTTCCCAGACATCCCGCCCCATGAAGCGAATCTTCTCCGGCGTCCAGCCGACCCAGAACGTGCATCTCGGCAATTATCTGGGCGCGATCCGCAATTGGGTGCGCCTGCAGGACGACTATGACTGCATCTTCTGCATCGTCGACCTGCACGCGATCACGGTCTGGCAGGAGCCGGCGTCGCTGAAGGCGCAGACGCGGGAGGTCGCCGCCGCCTATCTGGCGGCCGGGATCGATCCCAAGCGCTGCATCATCTTCAATCAGAGCCAGGTGCCCGCCCATGCGGAGCTGGCCTGGATCTTCAATTGCGTGGCGCGGCTGGGCTGGCTCAACCGCATGACGCAGTTCAAGGAGAAGGCGGGCAAGCACCGCGAGAACGCCTCGGTCGGGCTCTATGCCTATCCCAACCTGATGGCCGCCGACATCCTCGCCTACAAGGGCACGCACGTGCCGGTCGGCGAGGACCAGAAGCAGCATCTCGAGCTCGCCCGCGACATCGCGCAGAAGTTCAACAACGACTTCGGCGTGAATTATTTTCCGCTTCCCGAGCCGCTGATCCTGGGTCCCGCGACGCGCGTGATGAGCCTGCGCGACGGCGCCAAGAAGATGAGCAAGTCGGACGAGAGCGATTATTCGCGCATCAACCTGACCGACGATGCCGACCTGATCCGCCTGAAGATCCGCAAGGCGAAGACCGACCCGCATCCGCTGCCCGGGCCGGAGATCCTGACCGACGCCGCCGCGCAGGACGCCCGGCCCGAGGCGATGAATCTCCTCGGCATCTATGCCGCGCTCGCCGACCGGCCGCCCGAAGCCGTGCTGGAGGAGTTCGCGGGCTCGGAATTCTCGCGCTTCAAGGATGTGCTCGCCGATCTCATGGTCGCCACCGTCGGCAAGATCGGGCGCGAGATGCGGCGGCTGCAGCAGGACCCGGCGGAGATCGACGGGGTGCTGCGGCGGGGCATCGAGGCCGCACGGGCGATCTCGGATCCCATCATGCGCGAGGTCCACGACATCGTCGGCTTCCTGAGGCCCTGAGGGGAGCAAGACCGGCGGGAGAACGGGGGGAGGGATAAGGCATGCAGGACGACTATTTCCCGGAGCCGGTTCCCGCCCCGCGCCGCAGGCTGCGCCTGCCCCGCTTCAGCATCGGCCGCGCCGGGCTGTGGACGGGGCGCTTCTTCATGGCGCTCTTGATCCTGATCGCGCTCTATTACTCGCTGGGCGCGCTCATCGTTCATGAGATCGACGACGATCCGACCTTCGCCGCGCCGGCCGATCCCGCCGCCGCGGCCGGCAGCCGCGCGGTGGCGATCGCGGCCGCGCTGATCGGGCGCGAGGTCGACGATCACGAATGGGTGGCGAACGATCCCTTCTTCCTGCCAGGATTCGTTCTCGACAACATGCCGAACTTCCAGCAGGGCATCATCGCCGCCCTCTCGCGATTCGGCATCGAGATGACCGACCAGATCGGCCGCACCCGCGGGTCGAGCCAGGCCGACGCCGATCTCGACAAGGCCGCCGGGCTGCTGAAATATCCCGGCGACATCTGGCTGTTCGACTTCTCCACCTCCTGGGCGCCGACCGCCTCCTCCGAGGCGCAATACCGCGCCGCCCGCGCCGCGCTGCTCGGCTACAACCGCCGGCTGTCCGCCGGCTCGGCGGTGTTCGAGCGGCGCGCCGACAATCTCATGGCCACGCTGGAGCGCATCGCCGCCGATCTCGGCTCCGCCTCGGCGATCATCGACCGCCACATCGAGGAGGAGGCGGGCTCACCGCTCGATTTCGAAACCGATGACATCTTCTACCGCAACAAGGGGCGGCTCTATGGCTATTACCTGCTGCTGCGCGAGCTGGGCGTCGATTTCGAGAAAGTGATTCTCGACCGCGATCTGGCCCAGGCCTGGGCGCAGATGCTGGAGACCTTCGAGACCGCGGCCGGCATGCAGCCCTGGATCGTGCTCAACGGCGCGCCATCGAGCCAGTTCGTGCCGAGCCATCTCGCCGCGCAGGGATTCTATCTGCTCCGCGCCCGCACGCAGTTACGGGAAGTTACGAATATTCTGCTGAAATAGAAGTCAGAAGACAGAAGTCAGAAGTCAGATGGCAAGGATCATGCCCAGAGACCCTCGTCGCCCGCTTCGCCCTGACTTCTGTCTTCTGATTACTGACTTCTGACCCATGCAGATCTACCTCCCCATCGCCGAGATGTCGATCGACGTCCTGCTCCTGCTGGGGCTGGGCGGGCTGGTGGGATTCCTGTCCGGACTGTTCGGGGTCGGCGGCGGATTCTTGATGACGCCGCTCCTGATCTTCGTGGGCGTGCCGCCGGCCGTCGCGGTTGCCTCGCAGGCCAACCAGGTGATCGCCGCCTCGGTCTCGGGCGTGCTGGCGCATTGGCGGCGCGGCAATGTCGATTTCAAGATGGGGCTGGTGCTGCTGGCCGGCGGCCTCGCCGGCTCGCTGATCGGCGTCTGGCTCTATTCCGTGCTGCGCCGCATCGGTCAGATCGATCTCGTCATCGCGCTGGCCTACGTCTTCTTCCTGAGCGGCGTCGGCGGGCTGATGGCCGTGGAGAGCATCGGCGCCATGCTGCGCCAGCGCCGGCCGCAGGCGACGCGTCGCAAGCTGCACCAGCATATCTGGGTGCACGGGCTGCCGCTGAAGATGCGTTTCCGCCGCTCGCGCCTCTATATCAGCGCGCTGCTGCCGCTGGGCTTGGGATTCGCCGTCGGCATCCTGGCGGCGCTGATGGGGGTGGGCGGCGGCTTCATCATGGTCCCGGCCATGATCTATCTGCTCGGCATGCCGACGGCGCTCGTCGTCGGCACCTCGCTGTTCCAGGTCATCTTCGTCGCCATCAATGTCAGCTTCCTGCAAGCCTGGCAGAACCAGACCGTGGACATCGTCCTCGCCTTTCTCCTGGTGCTGGGCGCGGTCATCGGCGCGGAGTTCGGGACGCGCTTCGGCGCCAGGCTCCGGGGCGAGCAGCTGCGCGGCCTGCTCGCACTGCTCGTGCTGGCCGTGGGGATCGCGCTGGCCACGCAGCTCGTGGTGCCGCCCGAGGATGTCTATTCCCTCACCCATTCGCCGGGAGGCGGTGGATGAGGATCAGCCTCCTCGCCCTTGCGCTCCTGGCCTGGTTCGCCTCCGTGGCGGGCGGCCGCATCGCCGTCGCCGCGAGCCTCGTCGCCGATCTTTCGAACCACCTCATCGCGATCACCACCGGATTCACCGGCACCGACGTGCTGCTGTTCGGGGCCAAGGAGGGCGAGGGCGACGTCGTGGTCATCGTGCGCGGGCCGACCAGCAGCATCTCCGTCCGCAAGAAGTCGCGGGTGGCGGGCATCTGGATGAACACCGACCGGGTCACCTTCTCGAACGTGCCGAGCTTCTACGCCGTCGCCTCCAGCGCGCCGCTGGCCGACATCGCGCCGCCGACGCTGCTGGCGCGCCACCAGATCGGCTTCAACCAGCTGAAGGTCCAGGCGCCGGCCACCGTCGACCCGGACCGCATGAGGGACTTCCGCGCCGCGCTGATCCGCCGTCAGCAGCGCGCGGGCCTGTTCATGCGCGAGGCGGGCGAGGTCAGCTTTCTGGGCAACACCCTGTTCCGCACCAATGTGTATTTCCCGGCCAATGTCCCGGTCGGCGTCTACCTGGTCGAGGTGCTGCTGCTGCAGAACGGCAATGTGACGGGCGCGCAGACGACGCCGCTCATCATCAGCAAGGTGGGGTTCGGGGCCGAGCTGTTCGATTTCGCCCATCAAAGGGCCGCGATCTATGGGCTGATTGCGATCCTCATCTCCCTGGTGGCAGGATGGCTGCCGCATATCCTGCTTCGGAAAGCCTAGATGACCTCCGCGCCGACCCCAGCACCCGACCGCGTCTTCCTGGTGGTGGCGGACGATTCGGCCGAGCTCGAGGTGGCGTTGCGCTATGCCTGCCGCCGGGCCCGCAAGACCCGCGGCCGGGTGGCGCTCCTCGCCGTCGTCGAGCCGGGGGACTACCAGCACTGGATGGCGGTCGGCGATCTCATGAAGGAGGAGGCCCGCCAGGCGGCCGAGCAGATGCTGCAGAAGCTCGCCGAGCGCGTGAACGAGTGGACCGGGACGATGCCGATCCTATATGTTCGCGAGGGCGTTCGCGGCGACGAGCTGTTGCAGCTCATCGAGGAGGAGCCCTCCATCTCGATCCTGGTGCTCGGCGCCAATCCGGGGCCGAAGGGGCCGGGGCCCCTGGTCTCGATGCTGACCGGGAAAATGGTCGGCCGGCTCCGGGTGCCGGTCACGATCGTGCCGGGGAACCTCACCCTCGAAGACGTCGACAAGGTCAGCTAGCGATCCGGGTCTGAAGCGTTTTGGCGCGGGCCGCCGGGCGGCCCCGGCGCCGGGAGCATGATATGCGGAAGAACGGCAGCCACCAAAAGCATGGGAGGGGAGTCCCGGAATCGGCCCCGATCGCCGACACGGTGAAGACCACCACCTGCTATATGTGCGCCTGCCGCTGCGGCATCCGCGTCCATCTGACCGAGGGGCGGCTGCGCTACATCGAGGGCAATCCCGACCACCCGGTCAATGGCGGCGTGATCTGCGCCAAGGGCTCGGCCGGGATCATGCAGCAGAACTCGCCGGCCAAGCTGACCAAGCCGCTTCTGCGCACCGGGCCGCGCGGCAGCGGCCAGTTCAAGGAGATTTCCTGGGAGGAGGCGCTGGCGACCGCCACGCAGTGGCTCTCCGCGATCCGCTGGACCGATCCCAAGCGCCTCGCCTTCTTCACCGGGCGCGACCAGAGCCAGGCCCTGACCGGCTGGTGGGCCAAGGAGTTCGGCACGCCGAACTACGCCGCTCATGGCGGCTTCTGCTCCGTCAACATGGCGGCGGCCGGCCAATACACGATCGGCGGCTCCTTCTGGGAGTTCGGGGAGCCCGATTGGGAACATGCCCGCTACCTGATGATGTTCGGCGTCGCCGAGGACCACGATTCCAACCCGATCAAGATCGGGCTGGGCAAGATGAAGACGCGCGGCGCCAAGATCGTCTCGGTCAATCCGGTGAAGACCGGCTATTCGGCGATCGCCGACGAATGGGTCGGCATCCGCCCCGGGACCGACGGGCTGTTCGTTCTCAGCCTCGTCCACGAGCTGCTGCGCGCCGACCGCATCGATGTCGAGTATCTGGTGCGCGCGACCAACGCGCCCTGGCTGGTGATCGAGGCGCCGGGGACCGAGCGGCACGGCCTCTTCGCCCGCGACAATCGCGGCGCGCCGCTCGCATGGGACGCGCGCGCCGAGCGTCCGGCCTCCGCGATGGACCCGCGCGTGCGCCCGCGCCTCGTCGGCCGCTTCACGCTGCCCGACGGCAGCACCGTGCGGCCGGTCTTTTCGCTCATGGCCGAGCGCTATCTCGATCCGGCCTATGCGCCCGAGGCGATCGGGCCGAAGGTCGGGATCGCGCCCGTCGTGATCAGGCGCCTGGCGGCCGAGCTCGCGCGCGCCGCCTTCGAGGAGCCGCTGGTGATCGACCAGCCCTGGACCGACTGGACCGGACGCCGCCACGAGAAGATGGTCGGCCGGCCGGTCGCGTTCCATGCCATGCGCGGCATCTCCGCCCATTCCAACGGTTTCCAGACCTGCCGCGCGCTGCACCTCTTGCAGACGCTGCTCGGCGCGGTCGACACGCCCGGCAGCTGGAACTACAAGTCACCCTATCCGCGCCCGACGCCGCCGGGCCCGCGCCCCGCGGGGGCGGCGCACGAGATCCGCGCGGGCGAGCCCCTGCCCGGCATGCCGCTGGGATTCCCGCAAGGGCCCGAGGACCTGCTGCTCGATGAGACCGGGCGGCCCTTGCGCATCGACAAGGCCTATTCCTGGGAAGCGCCCTTGGCCGCGCACGGCCTCATGCACATGGTCATCCGCAACGCGCATGCGGGCGACCCCTACCCGATCGACACGCTCTTCCTCTACATGGCCAATATGGGCTGGAACTCGGCGATGAACGTGCCGGCCACGCTCGCCATGCTGTCCGATGTCGATGCGGAGACCGGCGAGTACCGCATCCCGCGCATCATCTATTCCGACGCCTTCTGGTCCGAGACGGTGGCCTATGCCGACCTCGTGCTCCCCGACACCACCTATCTCGAGCGCTGGGACTGCATCTCGCTGCTGGACCGCCCGATAGGCTCGGCCGAGGGGCCGGGCGACGCCATCCGCCAGCCGGTCCTGGAGCCCGACCGCGACGTCCGGCCGTTCCAGGACGTGCTCTTGGAGCTGGGGCACCGCCTCGGCCTGCCCGCCTTCACCCTGCCCGACGGCAGCCCGCGCTATCCCGGCGGCTATGCCGACTACATCGTTCATCACGAGCGCAAGCCCGGCATCGGCCCGCTCGCCGGCTGGCGCGGGGAGGACGGCGAGCGGCACGGGATAGGCGCGTCCAATCCCGACCAGCTGATGCGATACATCGCCAACGGCTGCTTCTGGCACGAGCGCCTGACGCCCGATCGCCGCTATTTCCGCAACATCAATCGCGATTATCTCGACTGGGCGGTGGCGATGGGATTCCTCGCCGACGCGCAGCCGATCTTCATCCAGCTCTACTCAGAGCCGCTGCAGCAGCTGCGGCTCGCGGCGGAAGGGCATGGCCCCATCCAGCCGCCGGCGGAGCTGCGCCCGCGCCTCTTGGAGAGCCTCGACCCGCTGCCGCTCTGGTACGAGCCCTACGAGCAGCGATTGAGCCAGCCCGAGCGCTTCCCGTTCTCCGCCGTGACGCAACGGCCGATGGCCATGTATCACTCCTGGCATTCGCAGAATGCCTGGCTGAGGCAGATCCATGGCTGGAACCGGCTCTACATCAACCGCGCCACCGCCGAGCGCCTCGAGCTGAAGGACGACGACTGGGTGTGGATCGAAAGCCCCTGGGGCAAGGTGAAGGCGCAGCTGAAGCTGATGGAGGGCGTCAACGAATCCACGGTCTGGACCTGGAACGCGGTCGGCAAGCGCGCGGGCGCCTGGAACCTCGATCCCGCCGCGTCCGAGACCACGAAGGGGTTCCTCCTGAACCACATCATCACCGAGTTGCTGCCGAGCACAGAGGCTAGCCCATCGGTCTCGAACTCCGATCCGGTCACCGGCCAGGCGGCCTGGTACGACCTCAAGGTCTCGCTCACCAAGGCCGCGCCGGAGGAAGCGGGAATGACCGAGCCGCGCCCGGCCGCGCTGGGCTATCAGCTGCCGCGACCGCCGCGCCTGCTGAAGATCGGCGAATGGTTCCGCGAACGGCGCGCGGCCGGAGGGCGGCCATGACCAGCCTGCCGCCGCCCTCGCCCAAGAAGCTCGGGCTCGTCATCGATCTGGACACCTGCGTCGGCTGCCAGGCCTGCGCGGTCGCCTGCAAGGAATGGAACGCCGGCGGCGTCTCGGCGCCGCTCCCCGATCACGACCCCTACGGGGCCCAGCCGCTGGGGCTCTGGTTCAACCGCGTGCATGGCTACGAGGCGGGCGAGGGCCGGCGCGCGCGCACGGTGCATTTCCCCCGCTCGTGCCTCCATTGCGAGGAGCCGGCCTGCGTCACCGTCTGCCCGACCGGCGCCTCCTTCAAGCGCGCCGAGGACGGGATCGTGCTGGTGGACGAGGCCTTGTGCATCGGCTGCAAGCTCTGCTCCTGGGCCTGCCCCTATGGCGCGCGCGAATATGACTACGATTCCGGCACGATGAAGAAATGCACGCTCTGCATCGACCGCATCTACAACGAGGCGGTCGACGAGCGCTCGCGCATCCCGGCCTGCGTGCTCGCCTGCCCGACCAGCGCGCGCCATTTCGGCGACCTGGGCGACCCCGCCTCGCCGATCTCGCAGCTGGTGGCCGAGCGGGACGGGGTCGAGCTCATGCCCGAGCTTGGCATGAAGCCGGTCAACCGCTACCTGCCGCCGCGCCCAGCCCGAATGGGCGATGGCGCGGCCGAGCCCGAGGCGCTGGCGCCGGTCGTCCCCGCCGAGCCGGGCCGGGGCCTCCTGCACTGGATCGACCGGGTGCTTTCCAGATGACAGAAGTCAGAAGTCAGAAGTCAGGTAATATGCCGTCGCTCCTTCTGACTTCTGTCTTCTGATTTCTGACTTCTGAAATGCATCCCGCCCTCTCCGTCATCCTCTTCACCGTGACCTCCGGCGCCGGCTTCGGCATGCTGGCGCTCCTGGGCCTCGGCGCGGCGCTGCAGCCGCATGCTCCCACGCCTGCGGCCGTGATCGCCGAATTCGCCATCGCCTTCGCGCTGACGGTGTTCGGCCTCCTCTCCTCGACCTTCCATCTCGGCCGCCCGGAGCGCGCCTGGCGCGCCTTCAGCCAGTGGCGGTCGAGCTGGCTCTCGCGCGAGGGCGTGCTGTCGGTCGCCGCCTTCCCCGCCGCCCTCTGCCTGGGCGCCGCCCTGCTGGGGCTGCTTCCGCCGGAGTGGATCCGGCCGTCCGGCATCGCCACGCTCCTGCTCGCGCTGGCGACGCTGGTTGCGACCGGCATGATCTATGCGAGCCTCCGCGCGATCCCCCGCTGGTCCAATCCCTGGACCGTGCCGGGCTATGTCGCGCTCGGCCTCATGAGCGGCGCGCTCCTGCTGCACGCCTTCAGCACCGCGTTCGACGCGTTCGCGGGCTTGGCCGCGGCCGGCGACTTCACCGGCTGGCTGGCGCTGCTGCTGATGCTGCTCGGGCTGGCGGTCAAGCTCGGCTATTGGTGGAGCATCGATCATGCGGCCGCGCGCGCGACGATCGAGAGCGCGACCGGGCTCGCCGGCCGCGGACCCGTGCGGCAGTTCGAAGCGCCGCACACCGCGGACAATTACGTGATGCAGGAGATGGGCTACCGCATCGCGCGCAAGCACGCCAAGAAGCTGCGCCGGATCGCGGTGATCTTAGGCTTCGCCCTGCCGGTCCTGCTGGTGCTGGGCTCGATCCTGGTGCCGGGGGCAGCGGGCGCGGCGATCCTGGCCCTCTTGTCCGTTCCCTTCATGCTGCTCGGCCTCATCGTCGAGCGCTGGCTCTTCTTCGCCGAGGCCAAGCACGTCGTGACGCTCTATTACGGAGCGGCGGCGGTCTGAAGCGCTTCTCCTTCCGTGAGCGCGGCCATCAGCGCGTCGCGGATCTGCTGAAGCCGCGCCTCCTTGTCGATCTTCAGGCCGAACTGGTCCTTGACATAGAAGACGTCGACCGCGCTCACCCCGAAGGTCGAGATCTTCGCGGTCGAGATCTGCAGGTTCTGCGCCGTCAGCGCACTGGTCACCGAATAGAGGAAGCCGGGCCGGTCGCGCCCGGTGACCTCGACGACCGTGTGGGTGGCGCTCGCCTTGTTGTCGATGAGCACGCGCGGCACCACCGACATCGCCCGCGTGCGGCTCGGCAGCCGTTGCGGCAGCCGCTTCAGCTCCTGCTCGGGACGCACTCCGCCGGCGATGACGCGCTCGACATTGGCGGCGAGCTTGGCCAGCCGGTCCGGCCGGTCGAAGGGCTTTCCCTCCGCGGTCTGGATCGTGAAGCTGTCGAGCGCGAGCCCGTTGGCGAGCGTGAAGATGCGCGCATCAACGATGTCCGCGCCCGAGAGCGCGAGCGCCCCGGCCAGCCTCGAGAAAAGGCCCGGCTGGTCGGCGGCGACGATGGTGATCTCGGTCACCGCGCGCGCAGCGTTGACCCGGCTTTCGATGAGGAGCGGCGCGGCGCTCGCCTCCGCCTCGCGCACCAGCCGCGCATGACGGGCTTGCGCCTCGGCGGAGAAGCCCAGCCAGTACGAGGCCGGCGCGCGCGCGGCATGCGCGGCGAAGCGGTCATCGCTCCAGTCGGCCAGGAGCGGGCGCACCGCGTCCTGCGCGGCTTTGACCCGCGTCTCGCGACCTTCGGTGATGAGCCCGCCGGAGAGCCGCTCCTCGGTGCGGTAATAGAGCTCGCGCAAGAGCGTCGCCTTCCAGCCGTTCCAGGTCTTCGGCCCCACCGCGCGGATGTCGGCCGCCGTGAGCACGAGCAGGAGCCTTAAGCGCTCGATCGACTGCACCGCGGCCGCGAAATCCTCGATGGTCGAGGGGTCGTCCATGTCGCGCTTGAAGGCCGTGTTGCTCATCAGGAGGTGGTGGCGCACCAGCCAGGCGACCGTCTCCGTCTCGTCCGGCTCCAGCCCGAGCCGCGGGCACAGCTTGAAGGCGATCTCCGCGCCGAGCTCGGAATGATCGCCGCCGCGCCCCTTGGCGATGTCGTGCAGCAGCACGGAGAGATAGAGCACCCGCCGCGACAGCACCTTGTGCACGACCGCGCTCGCGACGGGGAGCTCCTCGGCGAGCGAGCCCGCCTCGATGCGGGAGAGGATGCCGATCGCCCGGATCGTGTGCTCGTCGACGGTGTAGGAGTGGTACATGTCGTACTGCATCTGCGCGACGACCCGGCCGAAATCGGGGATGAAGCGCCCGAACACGCCCGCCTCGTTGAGGCGGCGCAAGGTGGTCTCCGGATCCTCCGGCGCGGTCAGCATCTCGAGGAAGATCCGGTTCGCCTCCGGATCGGCGATCAGCGATTTCACCAGTTTCAGGTGCCGCGTGACCGCCTGCAGCGCGGCCGGGTGGATGTCGAGCTTGTGGCGCTGGGCGGTGCGGAACAGCTTCAGGATCCGGATCGGCTCGGCGGCGAAGATCGCCGGATCGGGCAGGCCGAGCCGGCCACCCTCGACCTCGAAGCCCTCCAGGTTCCGGCGCAGCCAGGCGAAGCCGCCGAGGAATTTCGGCCGCCGCCGCTGCGCGGCCTCGAGCGCGGCGCAGAGAATGCGGGTGAGGTCGCCCACCTCCTTGGCGACGAGGAAATAGTGCTTCATCACTCGCTCGACGCCGCGCGTGCCGGCATGGTCGGTATAGCCCATGCGCCGGCCGACCTCGGGCTGCAGGTCGAAGGTGAGCCGGTCCTCGGGCCGGCCGGCGACGGCGTGCAGATGGCAGCGCAGCGTCAGGAGGAAGAGGCGCGCCTTCTCGAAACCGGCGACCTCGGCGCGCGTCAGCACGCCCTGATCGACCAGTGCGCCCACGTCCTCGACGCGGTAGAGATATTTGGCGATCCAGTAGAGCGTCTGCAGGTCGCGCAGGCCGCCCTTGCCGTCCTTGACGTTCGGCTCCAGCACGTAGCGCGAATCGCCCATGCGGCGGTGGCGCTCGTCCCGCTCGGCGAGCTTGGCCTCGACGAAGCCGATCTGGTCCTCGCCCTGGACCTCGCCCGAGTAGCGGCGCTGCAGCTCCTCGAACAGGGCCTCGTCGCCCCAGATGAACCGCGCCTCCAAGAGGTTGGTGCGGATGGTCCAGTCCGCCTTGGCCTGGCGGATGCAGTCCTCGACCGAGCGGGTGGCGTGCCCCACCTTGAAGCCGAGATCCCAGAGGAAATAGAGGATGGTCTCGACGACCTGCTCGCCCGACGGCGTGATCTTGTAGGGCAGCAGGAAGAGCAGATCGATATCGGAGAAGGGCGCCAGCTCGCGCCGCCCGTAGCCGCCGGTCGCCACCAGCGCGAGGCGCTCGGCGGCGCTCGGATTGGAGAGCCGCACCAGGTGCTTCAGGGTGAAGTCGTAGAGCACGCGCAGGAGCTGATCGACGAGGTAGCTGCGCGCGAGCCCGTAGGAGATGCCGTTCTCGCCCGAGCTCAAGCGCCGCAGCAGCTCCGCCTCGCCGGAGCCGAGCGCGCCCTTGAGCTGCTGCAGGGCGGCTGCGCGCAGATCGGGGCGCGCTGGATCGCCGCCCGCCTCCACCAGCCGGTCGAGCGCCTCCATCAGCGGCTTGCGGGCGATGATCGCCCGGGGGTTGGGCAGATGCGTCATGTCCTCTCAATAGCCGCCGAAGCGGTCCGGCCCCAAGGCGAATTGCAGGCTCGGCCGTTCCGCTGCATCATAGCGTCTATGAGAAACGCTGTGATTGCCTGTCTCGCCCTGGTCGCGTTGGCGGCTTGCGCGAGCGATCGCGAACGGGCGGCCGCCGAAGCGCCGCAGCCCGATTATGCCGCCAGCTTCGCGCCGGAGGCCGGGGACCTGCTCCTCGTCCAGGTCAGCGACGACGACCCGGTGCGGGCCGCCCGGCTGGTCGCCCCCGACGGCACGGCCATCGAGGCGCACGCCATCGACACCGAGCGCCGCAGCCGCGGCGGCGGAGGCGGCGGCTTCTATCCTTCGGTAGGCGTCGGCGTCGGCGGCGGCAGCGGGGGCGTCTCCACCGGAGTGGGGATCGGCTTTCCGATCTTCGGCGGGGGCGGCGGCCGGGCCCGCACCGAATACGATTCGGTCGCGCGGATCCGCATCCCCGATTTCGCGGCCTATCGCGCCAACTGGCAAAAATACGAGGTGAGGGTCACGCTGGGCGAGGGCGCCCAGCAGCATGAGGTGGCGATCCCCGCCCCCGAGCCGCCCGCGCCCTAACCGGCGTCCGCAGCAACCTGGGCCAAGACGGCTGCGCGCAACGCTGGCGACAGCAGTTTCAGCCCGCCCTCAATCAATCTTCGCCGGCCCCGGCCGGAGCCGACGAAAGCCGCAAACGTCTGGCTCAGCCGGGCGGGCTCGGTTTGCAGCAGGCGCTCCATCAGCAGCCCGGCTTGCTGCACGTCCTTGCGGGCCTTGATCCTGTTCTGACGAAGCGTAGCGACAGCCAGCTTGTGCCAGGCGTAGCGCGCCGGGTCGGGAACATTGACCAGCACGCCAGCGCCCGCGAGCACGATTGCGGGCTGCGTCTCCTGCAGCAGATATTCAAGGTAGGACAGCGCCTGTGCATGCGTGCGCAGCGCCTTGAGCCACACGCGTTCCTCAGACCGCTTCTTGGGCGCGAGGAACTCGACCCGGACGCCGCCCGCTCCGGCGAATGACGTAGTCCGCCGATCCAGGCCCGGCACCGGCCGAAAACTTGGATCTCCGCGCTGCAGCAACTCGAGCGGTGCCGGCGCGGCATCGTCGAGCGCGATGGAGATCTCGTGCCGTTGCGCGATGTCGATGTCGCCGGTCCTGAGGCTGGCTCCCGGCAGCTTCACGCCCAGGAGAGGCGCGTAGGTCTGATAGGCCAGCGTGCCGACCAGCACGGCCCGCAGCCGAAACACGGCGCCGTCCGCCAGCGCCTTGAGCGCCCGGCCGGTGGCGGCGTCCGGCCCCGGAACGCCTGCCCGCCGCAAGGCCGTTACCAGCTCCCGCCGCTCGCGCTCGGCGCTCCTGCCCTGCCGCCAGGCGGCGATGCGCCGCAACAGCTCCTCGGTTTCCGGGCCGACATAGGATTGGGTGCGGTCGGCGCTGCGCTGGAAATACCAGTAGCGCCGCCCCCGGACCTCCTTGGACACGAAACTACCCGGCTCGTGGAACGCGTCAGCCATGTCGGCCGCAGCGCAGCGCTCCAGCAGCTCGGCATAGATGGTTTGCAAAGGGATGGAGAGCTCGCGCAGCATGGCTGTTATACGCAGTTTGCAACAATGCGTATAACACAGCTTCGGTTATACGGAAACGGCAAATCCCAGCCAGCCGCATCGGCCGTCAGCCCGGTCTGGCCAGCAGCCCCTTCAGCCGATAGAGCGCCTCCAGCGCCTCTTTCGGCGTCAGCTCGTCGGGATGGATCTCGGCCAGCGCCGCCTCGACGGCGGAGGGCTCGGCGGGCGCGGCCGCCTTCGTCGCCGCGCTGAAGAGCGGCAGGTCGTCGGCGAGCCGGGCCAGCGCGCCGGCCTGATCGCCCTTCTCCAGGAGCTCCAGCACCGCCTCGGCGCGTTCGATCACGGCGGCGGGCAATCCGGCGAGCTTGGCGACGTGGATGCCGTAGGAGCGGTCGGCCGCGCCGGGCGCGACCTCGTGCAGGAAGACGATGCCGCCCTGCCATTCCTTGATGCGCATGCTGTGCGGCTTCAGCGCCGGCAGCTTGGAGCTGAGCGCGGTCAGCTCGTGATAGTGCGTGGCGAAGAGCGCGCGGCAGCGATTGATCTCGTG
Source organism: Rhodospirillales bacterium (assembly GCA_029240475.1). GTDB lineage: Bacteria > Pseudomonadota > Alphaproteobacteria > JAREAF01 > JAREAF01 > JAREAF01. Next base: position 21,452 of record JAREAF010000002.1, read on the forward strand.
CAGATGCTCCAGCGCGGCCCAGGCGATGGAGAGCCCGTCGAAGGTCGCGGTGCCGCGGCCGATCTCGTCGAGGATGACGAAGGAGCGCGGGCCCGCCTGATTGAGGATGGCGGCGGTCTCGACCATCTCGACCATGAAGGTGGAGCGCCCGCGCGCGAGATCGTCGGCGGCGCCGACGCGGCTGAAGAGCCGGTCGACCGCGCCGATATGCGCTGAGGCCGCCGGCACGAAGCTGCCCATCTGCGCGAGCACGGCAATGAGGGCGTTCTGCCTGAGGAAGGTGCTCTTGCCGGCCATGTTGGGCCCGGTCAGCAGCCAAAGCCGCCGCTCCTCGGCGAGGTCGCAGTCGTTGGGCGCGAAGGGACCGGCCTGGCTCGCCTCCAGCGCCGCCTCGACCACCGGATGGCGCCCGCCCTCGATCTTGAAGGCGAGGCTGCGATCGACCAGGGGCCGGCTCCAGCGCCGCTCGGCGGCAAGCTCGGCGAGAGCTGCGGCGACATCCAGCTCCGCCAGGGCCTCGGCGGCGGCGGCGACCGCGTCGGCGCGCGCCGTCACCTCGGAGACCAGCGCATCGAACAGCGCCAGCTCGACCGCGAGCGCCTTGTCGGCGGCGGTCAGGATCTTCGATTCCAGCTCGCTGAGCTCGACCGTGGTGAAGCGCACCGCGCCGGCCAGCGTCTGGCGGTGGATGAAGCGGTGCCCCGCGCCGATCGGGAACTTGTCGGCATGGGCGGGCGTGACCTCGATGTAGTAGCCCAGCACATTGTTGTGCCGGATCTTGAGCGAGGGCACGCCGGTCTCGCTTCGATAGCCGGCCTCGAGATTGAGGATGTGCCGCCGGCTCTCGTCACGCAGCGTGCGGAGCTCGTCGAGCTCGGGCGCGATCCCCTTGGCGATGAAGCCGCCGTCGCGCGCGAAGAGCGGCAGCTCCGGCGCGAGCGAGGCGCCAAGCCGCTCGATCAGCACGTCGTGGTGCTCGAGCGCGCGCATGGCGGCCCTGACCGCCTCGGGCGGGCCGGCGAGCCCGTCGGAGCTTAGCGCGCGGCGAATCTCGCGGCCCGCATGAAGGCCGTCGCGGATCGCGGCGAGATCGCGCGGACCGCCGCGGCCGAGGCTGAGGCGCGTCAGCGCGCGGCCGATGTCCGGCACGCTCCGCAGCCGCTCGCGCACCTGGCCGCGGAGCCGCCCGTCGGTGACGAAGAATTGCACCGCATCGAGCCGCCCGCCGATCGCTTCGGGATCGGTCAGGGGCGCGGCGATGCGCGCCGCGAGCAGGCGCGCGCCCGCGCCGGTCAAGGTGCGGTCGATCGCCGCGGCGAGCGAGCCGTGCCGCTCGCCCGAGAGGCTCTGCACCAGCTCGAGATTGCGCCGGGTCGCGCCGTCGATCTCCAGGACCGAGCCTTCCAGGAACCGGCGCGGCGGACCGATGCGCGGCAGCTTGCCCTTCTGCGTCAGCTCCACATAGTCTAGCAGCGCGCCCATCGCCGCCCATTCCGGCCGGCCGAAGGCGCCGAACCCGTCGAGCGCGGCGACGCCGTAGAATTTCTGCAGGCGCAGCCGCCCGCCTTCGCTGTCGAAGCGGCTCCCCGGCAAGGGCGTCAGGCGCTGCTTGAACTCGGCCCAGGTCTCGAACAGCCCCTCGCGCTGGAGGAGGCGGTCCGGCAGCAGCAGCTCCTGGGGGTCGAGCCGCGCGAGCGCGGCGGGAAGGCGCGCGGGCTCGACCGGCTCCACCGAGAATTCGCCCGTGGACATGTCGAGCCACGCCAAACCCAGTGCGCCGCCCGCATCTGCCAGCGCGGCCAGGTGGTTGGCGCGGCGCGCATCGAGCAGCTGCTCCTCGGTCAAGGTGCCGGGCGTGACCACGCGCACCACTTGACGCCGCACCAGCGTCTTGCCGCCGCGCTTCTTCGCCTCGGCCGCGTCCTCGACCTGGTCGCAGAGCGCGACCTTGACGCCCTGGCGGATGAGGCGCGCGAGATAGGCCTCGTGGCTGTGCGCCGGCACGCCGCACATCGGCACCTCGACGCCATTGTGCTTGCCGCGCTGGGTCAGGGCGATGTCGAGCGCCTTGGCGGCCGC
>JAREAF010000628.1 GCA_029240475.1 Rhodospirillales bacterium
GTCGAGGGCATCGAGCTGGACCGCGAGATTGGCGAGGACGAGCACGCCGAGCACCTGCAGGAACAGGAAGTTGCGCCGGGGCGCCGCCTGCAGCGCCGGCGCGATGGCGACCGCGAGCGCCGGCAGGAACGCGAGATCGATCGCCGCGGCGATCCCCGGGATGGCGCCGCCCCCGGCGCTCGCGAGGCGGCCGGCGAGCCAGATCACGACGAGCGCGGCGAGCGCGGCGCCCTTGACCGGCGGCCGGCCGCTCCAGCCCGGCGTCGCGGTCAGAAGGAAGCCCGCCAGCACCACCGCCCCATAGCCGAACAGCATCTCGTGGCCGTGCCACAGCGAGGCCGGCAACGGCGTCGCCAGCGTCACCGCGCCCAGGTAAGCCGCGAGCCAGAGCGGGATCGCGAGCGCGGCAAACAGCGCGCGGCGAGGAGGAAGAAGGGGCGAAAGCCATAGGCGAGGAGAGGGAACTCACGGTTGTGCGCGGGAGCGCGCTCTGAAGCCGGGTCAGTCATCGTGCGGGACCGGTCACGCGTCGAGCCACCGGCGGCTGCCGTCGGACGCGACGTGGAGGGCGGTCGCCCCCGCCTGCCGCAACAGATCGGGAGCCGCCGCGAGGGGGAGGATGGCAAGCGCGGTGGACAGGGCGTCGGCCGTGGCCGCGCTCCGCGCCAGCACCGTCACGCTCGCGCAGCGATCCGCGCTCCGGCCGGTCACGGGATCGAACAGATGGTGATGGCGTCCGGCGGCATCGAAACGCGTGGCATGGCCGCTCGAGGTGGCGATGGCGGTGTCGACGGCATCGAAGGCCTCGATCAGCCGGTCGGGCGCGAAGGGATCGGGGATGCCGATCCGCCATGACCTGCCGTCCCCGGGCGGGTCGCCGGCGACGGTCTCGCCCAGCTGCACCAGCACGCTGGCGAAACCGGCGTCGCGCAAGAGATCGGCGACGCGATCGGTGATGTAGCCCTGCGCGATGCCGTTCAGGGTCACCGCCATGCCGGGCCGCAGCAAGCGCACGCGCACGCCGTCGAGCGCGATCGCGCGGTGGTCGACGAGGCGGTGCGCCGCCTCGAGCCGCGCTGCGGGTGGCCCCAGGGAATCTCCCGGATGGGCCGCGAAATGCGCAGCGTACAGTTGCCAGAGCGGTTGCACCGTCACATCGAACGCGCCGCCGCTCAGCTCGCTGAACCGCCGGCTCTCGGCGAGCAGGATCCGGAGATCATGCGATGCCACCTCCAGCCTGCCGTCCCGGTGGAGGCGGCTCAGCTCGGAGTCCGGGCGATGCAGGCTGAAGATGCGCTCGAGCCGCGCGATCTCGTCGAGGCAACGATCGAGGACGTGCGCGGCGGCGTTCCGGTCGGGATGGGCGAGCCGCAGGCTCGCCTCGGCGCCGAGCGCCACGCCGCGCCACTCGTAGATCGGCAGCTGGAACGGCTTGCTGCGACCCACGGGTCCAACCATCAGCCCGGCCGCCCCGGCGATCACCGACAGCGCCCGCCGCCGGCTGACCGGCCACACGGCACGGCTAAGCTCCGGGCTCATGACTGAACCACCCCCGCTCGCTCGTCAGTGACGGGCGGCTTGCCCCTGAGGATCTCGGCGCGCTTCTCGCGGCGCTTGCGGCGGTCGATCATCGGTGGGCAGACGTGGGCGTCGTAGTAATTGACCTGGCAGGTCAGGCAGTAGATGCACTCGTTGGGATTGATCCGCCCGTCGGGGTGGATCGCCTGGACCGGGCAGTCGACGGCGCAGATCTGGCAGGGCGCGCCGCACTGGCGATGCCGCTTCAGCCACTCGAACTGGCGGATCTTGGCCGGGATCGCGAACGCCGCGCCGAGCGGGCAGAGGTACCGGCAGAACGCTCGCTCGACGAACAGGCCGACCCCCACGAGAGCGAGCGCGTAGATCACGAACGGCCAGGCGCGATCGAACCGGAGCACGATCGCGGTCTTGAACGGCTCGACCTCGGCAAAGCGGATAGCGAGCACCATGGGCCCGAGCGAGAGCGCGAACAGGCCGAGGAACACGATGTACTTGATCGGCCACATCCGCTCATGGACGGCGAACGGCACGCGGACCTGTGGCAGCCGCAGCCGGCGGGCGAGCTTGTTAGACAGCTCCTGGAGCGCGCCGAACGGGCACAGCCAGCCGCAGAACACCCCTCGCCCCCAGAACAGGAGCGCCACCGCGACGTAGCTCCACAAGATGAACATCAGCGGCTCGAGCAGGAACATGTCCCAGTGGAAGCCGGTGCGCAGGGCTTCGGCGAAGGTCAGGACGTTGATCACCGAGAGCTGCGCCGCCTCGTACCAGCCGAGCCAGAGCAGGGTGAAGGTCAGAAAGCCGAGCCGCAGCCAGAGCCAGAGCCGGCGTCGCCGGACGATGTTGTCCTGGAACACCAGAATGCCGGTGAGCGCGAGCAGCGCCGCGCCGAGCACCGCGACGTCGACCGTGCGCTCGCGCCAGATGTCGTGCCAGAGCGGCCCGCTGCGCTCGGCGACCGGCTGGGCCGGCGCGATGACATAGCGCGGCGGAAGCGCGTACGTCCCGGCGAAGCTGGCGTAAGCCGGCTCGCCCGCGGCG
>JAREAF010000629.1 GCA_029240475.1 Rhodospirillales bacterium
TCCCGGACGAATGCGGACGTGCAGTGCTCGCCTGGATGCTCGCAGTCGCACTTAGCTCACCTTCGAAACTGTTCTGCTTCCCAGAAAATCGCGATTGGGAAGCACATGGGAAGCACGGGCGTCTGTGTCGGCGACGACCGGAGCTCACGTCGGGTGTGTAGCGGTGCGCGGAGGCAACAAATGAAAGCCGGAGGCCGGCGCGAGGGTTGCCGGCGAGCCCTCTGGTTTGGCGGCCCATTTCTCGATGTAGCCGTTTGCGCGCTCGTCACGAGCGTCACGGTCCTACGCGTTTGGCTCAGGTTGGTCCTTGGTACCCGCCGGAAGTGAGAGCAGTCCCCTGCTGCGCGGTCCTTACGGGGGCGGGCGAGAGAGTGATCACGCTACGAACGTAGGGGCGCAATCTTGTTGTCCCCTGATGGGTAACCCGCAGCTGCCATTGGCTGTTGTTCATGAGCACCTCCCGCGCAAGCGGATTTGCTCTCGCGTGAGTAGAGCACGCATGTCAGCGAGTAGCTAGGCGGAGGAAAACGCCCGGAGACGGCGTGAAAAGGGTGAGAAGCGCGGCTCACTGGCCGGGCTGGTTTGTTGGAGGGTCGATAATCTCAACAACCCGGAAGCGCTCGCAATATAGAAGCATATCGGGGGCGAACTGCCCTAGGCGCGTGAAGTAGGTTTCGTGCGCCTTGCGCCAGTAGGACAGCGTGCGGTCACCCTCACCCTCGTCATAGGCGAATGCGGCATCCACCTCGGGGAAACGCCGCTGAGTGAGTTCGATCGTCTCAATCACGGCGCGCGAATGGCCTGCGCCATCGCGCATGACCATCCGCTTGCTAATTTCCGTCAGAAGACCCTCGCAGGCGGCCCAGCACGTGGCCGTCTTCTTGCCCACGAGCACAAGCTCAGCGAGCTCGTCCGCGAGCGTCGGGTTGTCGCCGAACGAAAAGCTCTCAAGCCCCTGCCAATCCAAACGCGGCTCCCTTGAGCCTCATGCCGGTCCGTGCGCGAGCCTGCGCTTAGTTCCGGGGCCGCAAAGGGCCGAGTTCAAAAGATGACCGTGCCCCGCGCTGGCTGCGAACGCTCGTCGCATCCGCCCGCCGCTTCATTCGATCACCTCGTCGGCGCGGGCGAGAAGGGTCGGCGGTATTTCGAGGCCGAGCGCCTTCGCTGTCTTGAGATTGATCACCAGCTCGAACTTGGTCGGCTGCTCCACGGGCAGGTCGGCGGGCTTGGCTCCCTTGAGGATCTTATCCACGTAGGTGGCGGCCCGCCGGTGGAGATCGAGAAAGCTCGGCCCGTAAGACATGAGACCCCCGGCCTCTACGCTCTCCCTGACGCCGTATGCTGCCGGCAGGCGGCTCCTTGCTGCGAGGTCTGCGAGCCGTGTTCGGTGGTTGTTGAATATCGCGTCGGACACTACGAGGAGGGCTCCCACGCGCTCTTTGGCCATTGCCGCGAATGCGCCGTCGAACTCGTTCGGGCCTCGAGCCTCCAGGAGTTGAAGTTGCACTCCCGACGACCGGGCCGCGACGTTCAATTCTCTTATCGCGAGCTGGTGGTACGCATTGCCCGGGTTCGAGAGGATGGCCACACGGCGGATATTGGGGACGGTTTCGTTGAGCAGCGCCAGTTGTTTGGCGACGGTTTCCAGGCCGGCGTAGCCGGACACCCCCGTGACGTTGCCGCCCGGGCGCGCGAGGCTCGCGATGAGCCCGGTGTCAACAGGATCGCGAACGGCAATCATGACGATGGGGATCGTCTCGGTGGCGTTCTTGGCTGCCGTCACTCCTTGCGTCCCCAACGATGCGATGAGGTCCACCTTGAGCCGAACCAGATCGGCCGCCAAGTCGGGCAGCCCGTCGACCCGACCCTCCGCATATCGATAGTCGATGACAATATTCTGGCCCTCAACCCACCCGAGCTCGCGCAGCCCTTGCCGGAACGCGTCGAGCAGGGACGGCCTATCGGAAGGGGACGTCAACCCAAGGAAACCTATCCGAGGCACCTTGCCCGCCTGCTGCTGCGCGCGCGCCGCGAGCGGCCACGTTGCCGCGCCGCCGAGCAGCCCGATGAACACCCGGCGTCTCATGAGCACCTCCCGCGAAAGCGGACCTGCTCTCGCCGTCAGTAGAGCACGTGACCATGATCGGCGCGAATCGCAAAGGCACCGTCAGGCGAGGATGCGTAGGTCGACCGCACGGAAACGGCGCGGATCCCGCGCCTCGGGGACGGGCTGGAACTCCAGGCGCATTCCGAATTGCGGCGCCCATATGCTCGCGTGTTGTAAAGTATTGACGTGAACGAAAATGCGCTCGCCGCCGTTGTCGCGGGCAATGAAGCCGAAGCCGCGATCGACGTTCCAGTGCATTAAATTCCCGCGCTCGCGGCTGTCGTCAAACATCATCTCAGTGCACCATCGACGAGGGGGAACTGTGGAGCATCAGCGCGGTGGCGACGAGGAAGCGTGCGGAATCCCCCGCCGTCTGTCCGCCTTGGATTAGCCTCGCGAGGAGCGCGGGCGGGTTGCTGCCCGGGATCGCGGCGCCGACGAATGAAAGCGCGCGCGCAACCTGCGAGGGAGCC
>JAREAF010000630.1 GCA_029240475.1 Rhodospirillales bacterium
CTCCGTGACCGGAGGAATCGCCCATGGGCAAACGCGCCGCGGAAAAACGCCAATACCCGGCCGCCGGATGGGCGAGCGATGAATCTGCCCGGCTAAAGCGACTGACACGGGCCGAGCTCATCAGGCTGATCACCACGCTTGAGACACGAGCGCCGACCACCGAGCGTGAACTGTGCATTGACGGGAAACCGATCACTCGGCACGCGCCGATTATGCTGGTGAACGGGTCGGTCCGGTCCGGGCAGATAGTTCGCTTCGAGGAAGGCGATCTCATCATCGTGGGCTCTGTTGGCTCCGGTGCCGAGATTGTAGCCGGCGGCTCTATCCACGTTTACGGCGCCTTGCGGGGCCGAGCTTATGCTGGCACCTCCAATCCGCTCGGTGGACGCATCTTCTGCCAAAAGCTCGAGGCGGAGTTGCTCGGAATAGGCGGGCTTTGCCGTATGTCCGACGAGTTTGACAGCGACTTGCGGGGCTGCCCAGCGCATGCCTGGCGCGATGCGAACGACATCAAACTTGGTGCTCTTTGTAAGCTAGAGAACCCACAGATTAAGCCAGAGAGCTCAGATGCTGTTGCGTCCCATGGACTAAAACGGGCCGCTATTGAGAAACCCCAAGGTAGCGCGTGTGCACCAGCACAACATTCTGCTGCAGCACGGTTCAGCTGGGCGCGACCGCTGAGTTGGGCGAGGCGGCTGACTTCAGTCAGACCGCGTTCCGCGTGCTGGCCTCAGCTCTGAACTCCACCAGCCAGCCGCCCCTCCGCTACAACTCCACAACGCGTCTATCTCGGCCTCGAGGCCCCGGAGGTCGTTCCTCTCACGAGACCGCGAGGGAACAACTGCATGAAGCCCGTCCGTTGGTTGACTTGCTGGCAAGTCTCACAAGGGTTGAGAGTCCCGCGAGCCGGACCGACCACATTTTCTCACGACGCGGCCAATCGCGCGTTGATGGCTGGACTTCCCTACGCCAGGACCACGGGCGCAAAGCGCCGAAGCTCGCTGTACCCAGCCGCGCAGCCAGCACTCCTAGTGCGCCGAGCAAGCGCCTTCCGGCGAACACCGGCTCCGGCAACCCTTTTGCTGCGTGCGCGTGCGCCTGCGCCTGCTCCGCCGCTTTCTTCGCGAGCCGCACCACACGGACTGGAAAATCGGCTCCGGCGCCGCACTGGCGCCCGCGGCAGGCAATCATCTGCTCGGCTGTCGCACCCCTTCCGCACGAAGTTCTTCCGCGCTCGTCCGGCCGAAGAAACCGATTCGGCCTTCAATTCCCTCGTTCCGCAAGGCTGAACTGAACTGGCTGGCCAAGCGGTTCAGGTTCCTTCGGGGGATTAGGGGTCTCAGGCAAAGACGTAAGCGCGCCTTTGGCCGGCTGAGGGGTGGAATGCGGAGATCGCTTATTAGCGGTTCGGAAGCAGCACTGCTGCTTTGAGTGAGGTCTCGCTCCCGGATCCTTCGTAGGAGCGGCTGCTATTGAACTGGTGACCGACGGATCCTGATGTTCCGGCGGCTCCGAACGCGGGCTCGCCGAGCTAGGCCGCAGAACCACCTGCAGAGGCTTCAGCGCAGAAATCTGGCCACGGCTTAACCACTGCGAACCATCCGTACGACTCAGGAAAGACGTGGCGTAAAGCAACAGCACTGCTACGACCGTAAGTGCAAGGACCTTCAAGCTCGTGTCCCCTGGGCAGCCTAAATCGAGAGCCCTTCAGAGCATCGAAGTCGTGAAGGTGACGTCTCGAATATTAGTTAACAGCGGTCGCCTTGCTGGCGAGGCTGGCAGCTGCCGGCCGCTACGGAACAGGGTTTGCCTGTGAGACGCCGGCTTCTTGTAGGCGGGCACCCGGGTTCACGCCGACGATCCGGCTCCGATACACGAGCACGCCCTCGATCACACGCTGGACGTAGTTGCGTGTCTCCGAGAACGGTATGCGTTCAATCCAGTCGATCGGGTCGACGTTGGCCGAGCGCGGATCGCCATAGGCCCGGATCCACTTGGCAACATTACCTCCGCCGGCGTTATAGGACGCGAACATAAGGAGATGCGATCCCTTCCAATCTGCACTCAGCTCGCCAAGGTGCGCAACGCCGAGCTTGGCATTGTACTCCGGGTCGAGAAGACGCTCGACATCGAATTCAATCCCGAGCCGCTTGGCTGTTCGGCGCGCCGTCTCTGGCATCAGCTGCATGAGCCCACGCGCGCCAGCGCTCGACTGTACGTCAGGGGCGAAGGCGCTCTCCTGGCGCGCAATGGCGTAAGCGATAGCCTTCTCGACGTTCCCGTCGATGAGGTCGAGGCCCGGGACGCCTCTCAGCGGGAAGGCATGCATGTCCAATGGATAGCCCCGCTGAACGGCCGTCTTGCCGATCGTCAGCAGCGTGCGCGCGTCGCCGTGTTCGGCGACGAGTTGAGCGAGACCATCAAGTTGAGCCGGGTCGTTCAGGCTGGCCGCGAGATCGGCACAGAGGGCGAACGCGAAGTCGCGATAACCTGCCTCGTATAGCCGCTTGACAGCTTGCACCGCCGGGATCGCTTTTGCTGCACCACCGCCCGCTTCGACGGCGCGAAGCTGAACCTC
>JAREAF010000105.1 GCA_029240475.1 Rhodospirillales bacterium
GGGGCGAGCGAGAGGGTCATGCCGATGCGGGAGCGGACACGCAGCCGGGTGGCGGCGGAGGCAGCAAGCCTGGCCGGATCGTTGGCCGCGGCCCCGGCGGATGCCTTCGACCTCCCCAAGCTCCAGCGCAACACGCTCAACGAAGCGGTCTATCAGCAATTGAAACAGGCGCTGATGTCGGGCCGGATCGCCCCCGGCTCGACCATGACGATCCGCAGCCTCGCCTCTTCCTTCGGCGTCAGCCTGATGCCCGTCCGCGAGGCGCTGCGCCGCCTGGTCGCCGAGCATGTGCTGGTGCTGCAGCCCAACCGCTCCGTCGCCCTTCCCGTGATCACGCGCGAGCGGTTCCGTGAGATCACCCGCATCCGCACCTCGCTGGAGGGACTCGCCGCCGAAGAGGCGGCAGCCCATTTGACGCGAGCCGACATCGATCGGCTGGATGCCCTCAATCAGGCGATCGAGCGCCCCGGCGCCAGCCGCACTCCCGATTATCTGATCAACAACCGCGAGTTCCATTTCGCGATCTACCGGAACTCCGGGATGCCGACGCTCTTGTCGATCATCGAATCGCTGTGGGTGCAGATCGGGCCACTCTTGACCATCCAGCAGCGCATCTACTCGAAAGCGCCCGACCAGGCGCAGCTGCACCACCGCCGCGCGCTGAGGGCATTCCGGCGGCGCGACGGCGCGCAAGCGCGGGCAGCGATCGTCGCGGACATCCAGGACGCCGCCGAGATCATCGCCGAGCACCTCTAAGCCGGCACCGCCTCGCGGATCAGCCCGCCCCGGCTGACCAGGAACTCCTCGACCGCGCTGCAGAGCCCGTCCAAGTCCGCATCGGTCGTCTCCAGCGAGAGATTGCCCAGGATGCGCCTGGACAGGTACTGGCCCGCGGCCAGCATGTCGAGATGGAACAGCGTCTTGAGCTCTCGGATGGCGGTCTCTCGACCGGCCTCGCCGCGATCGAGGTCGCCGGCATTGCGGATCGGGCCCCGATGGAAATGGATGCCGAAGATCGACCCGACCCCGGTGACCTGCATGGGCAGGTCGTGAGCGCGCGCCAGCCCGTTCAACCGCTCGCGCAGCCGGTCACCGCGGCGGTTCATCTCCTCGACCGCTTCGGCGGTCAGCACCTTCGAGAGCGCCGCATGCCCGGCCGCCATCGCGAGGACGTTGTTGTTGAAGGTCCCGCCATGGGGGAAGGCGTTCGGCGAGGCTGGATCGAAGCGGGCCATGATGTCCTCGCGGCCGCCGAAGGCGCCGATCGTCATGCCGCCGGCCAGGTATTTCCCGAGCGTGGTCATGTCGGGACGGATGCCGTAGAGGCCCTGCACGCCCGCCGGCGAGAGCCGCGATGTCATCACCTCGTCGAAGATCAGCAGCACGCCCGAATCCGTGCAGGCCTCCCGCAGAGCCTCCAGGAATCTGCGCTCTCCGGGAATTGCGCCGGCCCCGCCCTGCATCGGCTCGACGATCACGGCGGCCAGGCTCGCCGCATGCGCGCCGATGTCGGCGCGCGCCCGCTCCGCATCGTTGTAGACCGAGGTCACGACCGGGAACGGCATGTTCAGGGGTGAGCCGCCATGGCTGAAATAGAGGAGGCTGCCGTGATAGGCCCCGTCGAACACCATGATCTTCGGGCGGCCGGTCACCGCGCGCGCGGTCGAGAGCGCGAGCAGGTTGGCCTCGGTCCCCGAATTGCAGAAGCGCACCCGCTGCATGGAGGCGAAGCGGCGCGTGACCTCGGCCGCGAGCAGCGCCTCGTACTTGTTCGGCGCGCCGAGAACGATGCCGTCCTTCGCGGCGGCCTGGATGGCGGCGAGGATGATCGGGTTCGAATGGCCGAACACGCCGGCGGTGTATTCATTCACGAAATCGGCATAGACGTGACCGTCGACGTCAATCAGCCGCGCACCCTCCCCTTTGGCCATGCAGAGCGGAAATGGCGAGAAATAGATGGTCGTGCGCGTGTTGCCGCCGGGCATCGCGCGCGCCGCGGCAGCGTAGCGTTCCGCGCTCTGCGGGTTGGCGCGGACATATCGCTCCTCCGCCTCGCGCACGGCGGAGGTCAGGTCCTGGTTGGCGCGGGCTGCTGTGGTGACGGCGGGCATGACGCGGCCTCATGCTGCGAGCGAAAATGGGCCGCCCCAACTGCGGGGCAGCCTGTGACGACATCCTAAGGCAAGACCGGCCGGGACGCTCGGGCCGTCCCGGCCGGCGGGGGGCACTCTCCTACTGGCTGGCCCAGGCGTTGAAGCGCTCGTTCGCGGCGGCCTGGTGCTCGACCCAGAAGTCGTCGCTGTAGCTCATCGCCCATTGCGCCTTGTCAGGAGAGGTCGGCAGCCCCCTCTTGATCTCCTCGGACATGAGGTCGTAGGCGGCCTTGGCCGGCACGCCGTAGCTCAGATGCTTCACCAGCTCGGCCTGGACCTCAGGCCGCGAATAGAATTCCAGGAACTTCTTGGCCGAATCCGGGTTCGGCCCGTCTGCGATCTGCACCCAATAGTCGGTCCCGACCCAGAACCCGGCGGGCCAGGCGATGACGAGATTGCGGTTGTTCTCCTTGGCCGCGCCGGTCACGCGCGCGTTGAAGTTGACGGCCATCGCCACGTCGCCCGCGACGAGGCGCTGGATGCCGTCGGCCGCGCTCTCCGCCCAAAGGATGTGCGGCTTCAGTTCGTCAAGCTTCTTGAAGGCGCGGTCCATTCCCTCCTTGGTGCCGAGGACTTTGTAGAGATCCCCCGGCGCGACACCGTCAGCGACCAGCGCGATCTCGAGCACGAAGCGCGCGTCCTTGTAGACGCCGCGCTTGCCGGGCCATTTCTCGACGTTCCAGAAATCGGCCCAGCTTTTCGGACCGTCCTGGATCTTGTCCCCGTCATAGGCCATGACGGTCGACCAGACGTCGGAGCCGATGCCGCAGTCGTGAATGGCGTAATCCAGGTACTTGTCACGGCTGCCCATCGCGTCCCAGTCGAGCTTGACGAAGGTGCCTTCATCGCAGCCCTGGATCACCTGCGGGCTTTCAAAGGCGGCGACGTCCCAGGTGACCCTCCCGGCTTCGATTTGGCTGGTCAACTTCGCGTATTCGCCGCCGAACTCCTCCTCCACGATCTTGATGCCGGTTTCCTTCATGAAGGGTTCGAACACGGCCTTGCGGTAGGCGTCCTGCCACACGCCGCCCCATCCGACCGCGACCAGCTGCCCCTCGGCATGCGCGCCGTCCGACACCATCACGCCGGCGCCCAGCGCCAGCCCCAGCGTTGCAAAGAACGCAGCTTTCCTCATCGTCCTCCCTCCTGATCTCCTGGCTGGCGCCGTCGCCTTTCGGAGCGGCGCTACTGCGCTCCGTGGCGTCGGCTGTTGTCTGCTTTGCTCTTGTGATCACAAGTTATGTGATGCTATTTCTTGGCCGCAAGACGAGTCAAGAAACTCGCAGACTGCGGTAGCCTTTAGAGGCAGCCGCTTTCGGGGAGGCAGGGCATGGAGCGGACGCGAGGCGCCAAGCCGGTGCGCAAGGTCATCATCACCTGCGCGGTCACCGGGTCTGTCCACACGCCGAGCATGACGCCCTATCTCCCGATCACGCCGGACGACATCGCGCGGGAATCGATCGAGGCCGCCGAGGCCGGCGCCGCGATCATCCACCTGCATGCGCGCGATCCGAAGGACGGACGGCCGACGCCCGATCCGGACGTCTTCATGCAGTTCCTGCCGAGAATCAAGCAGACCACGGACGCGGTGGTCAACATCACGACCGGAGGATCGCTCGGCATGAGCATGGAGGACCGGCTGGCCGCGCCGCTCCGTGCCAAGCCGGAACTCTGCTCGCTCAACATGGGCTCGATGAATTTCGGCCTGTTCCACGTCACCGAGAAGATCACCCAGTGGAAGCACGATTGGGAGCGGCAGTATGTGGAGAAGACCAAGGACCTGATCGTCAGCAACACCTTCGCGCAGATCGAGCGCTTCATCCGCGAGCTGGGCCACGGCCACGGCACGCGCTTCGAGTGCGAATGCTACGATGTCGGCCATCTCTACACTCTGGCCCACTTCCTCGACCGCAAGCTCCTGGAGCCGCCGCTCTTCGTTCAGACCATCTTCGGGATCATGGGCGGGATCGGCGCGCATCCGGAGGACCTCATGCATATGCGCCGCACCGCCGACCGGCTGTTCGGCACGGATTATCATTGGTCGATCCTCGCGGCCGGGCGCCATCAGCTCAACCTCGCCACCATGGGCGCGGTGATGGGCGGCAATGTGCGCGTCGGGCTGGAGGACAGCATCTATCTCGGCCCCGGCCGGCTGGCCGAGAGCAATGCGGAGCAGGTGCGCAAGATCCGCACCATCCTGGAGGAGCTGTCGCTCGGCATCGCCACGCCCGACGAGGCGCGCAGCATGCTGCGGCTCAAAGGCGGCGACCAGGTCGGGTTCTGATCCCGTGGCGGGGCCGGTCGAGACCTATCGCGGCGTGGCCTATCCATGGCTCTGCGACGCCATGGGCCATATGAACACGCAGTTCTATTCCACCCTTTATGACGGCGCGGCGTTCCACTTCCTGGCGTTGATCGCGCCCACTTCCGAGCTCGCGCCGCGCCGGCTCGGATGGGCCGATGTCCGCCAGACCACGGAATACAAGCACGAGGTCCGCGCCGGCTCTCTCCTTGTGATCACGACCCGGCTGGTGAAGCTCGGCACCAGCTCCATCACCTATCTGCACGAGATGCGCAATGTTGAGAGCGGGCTCCTGCATTCCACCAGCGAGCTGGTGACGGTGCTCTTCGATCTCGATGCGCGCAGGGCGGCGCCGCTCGATGCGGCGGCGCGGGGGCGCGCCGCAGCGCTGCTCGAATAGCCATGGCTACGCGCATCGAGGGCCGCTGCTTCTGGCTGCGCGACGCCATCTTGCCCGGCGAGGAGGACGAGCCGCCGCTCGAGGGCGAGGCGCGCGCGGACATCGCGATCGTCGGCGGCGGCTATGCCGGCCTCTGGACCGCGCTGGAGCTGAAGCGCCGCGAACCTTCGCTGTCGGTGACGATCGTCGAAGCCGATATCTGCGGCGGCGGGGCGAGCGGCCGGAACTCCGGCATGGTGCTGCCGCAATGGGCCAAGTTCGCGGCCCTGCAGCAGCTCTGCGGCACCGAGGGGGCGCTGCATGTCGCGCGCGCGTCCGAGCGCGTGCTGGACGAGATCGAGCAGTTCTCCGCCGAGCATAGCATCGAGTCCGAGTTCCGGCGCGACGGCTGGCTGTGGGGCGCAAGCTGCGCCCGTCAGAAAGGCTCCTGGGCGGGTGTGCTGGCCGCCCTGGACGCCGTGGGCGAGCATCCCTTCCGGCCCGTGAGCCGCGAGGAGATCGCCGCGCTGCTCGGCTCCGACCGCTTCGAGGCCGGCGTATTGACCGAAGCGGCCGCCACGCTGCATCCGGGCAAGTGGGTACGGGGCCTGCGCCGCGCGGCGCTCAAGGCCGGCGTGCGCATTCACGAGAACACGCCCATGGTGAAGCTCCATCGTGGGCGGCCGCCGCGCATCCAGACTCCGCGCGGCCGCCTCGCCGCCGAGCGGGTCGTCCTGGCAATGAATGGCTGGTCGACCTCCATCCCGGAGCTCAGGCCCGCGATCCTGGTGATCGCCAGCGACGACGCCATCACCGGTCCGGTGCCCGAGCTGCTCGACCGCGCCGGCTACCGCCGTGCCCCGCTGGTCAGCGACTCCCAGACCTTCGTCACCGGTTTCCGCAGCACGGTCGACGGGCGCATCAATGCCGGCGTGACCGGCGGCGCGATCGGGTTTGGAGGGCTGAGGGGCGCGCGCTTCGAGGGCCGCTCTCGGCGCGATGCGGATATCCGTGCCTGTCTCCAGCGCGGCCATCCGGCGCTGGCCG
Organism: Rhodospirillales bacterium; assembly: GCA_029240475.1. Classification (GTDB taxonomy): domain Bacteria; phylum Pseudomonadota; class Alphaproteobacteria; order JAREAF01; family JAREAF01; genus JAREAF01. The sequence continues at coordinate 5,882 of JAREAF010000105.1, forward strand.
AGCCGCCCTTCATCGACAGCTGGTACGGCCCGATCGACCGCACCCGCAGCGGGCTGCCCCTGTTCGGGCGACTGCCGGGCTGTCCCGACGTGCTCTACGGCTACGGGTTCTCGGGCAACGGCGTCGCGACCACGCCGCACGCCGGGCGCATCCTCGCCTCGCTTGCGTTGGACACGCAGGACGAATGGTCGGGCTGCGGGCTGGTGCGGCCGGTGGAGGCCTGGATGCCGCCGGAGCCGATCAAATACGTCGGCGCCCTCATGGTCCGGCACGCCGTGCGCCGCAAAGACGCGCTCGCCTATGAGAATCGCGAACCCGGCCCTATCCTCCGCCGCCTTGCCGCACTCGCGCCGGGCGGCATCGTCACCACCCGCCTTGACCGCAAGTGAGCAGCAGCACGGGAGCAAGCGCCATGGCCGTCGCGAAGCATTTCAAGCATGCCGAACTGCCCTTCATCCCCTGCAAGGCGCCGGGCGGCGAGACCCGCATCGCGCGCGTGATCAATTCCGAGATCAGCCGGCATATGGGCGGCGGGCTGGAGATCATGGAGGGCGTGAACGTCCATTGGACCGTTACCTATGACGAGATCCTCTACATCCATGAAGGGCACATGACGATCCGCACCGATCAGGGGGCGTTCGAGTGCGGGCCCGGCGACATCGTCTGGCTGCCCAACGGCACCACGCTGGACTACGACGCCAGCAAGGGCCGCTGCGCCTATTTCTACACGCTTTATCCCGTCGACTGGGCGGCGCGGCAGGGCGCGAAGGAGCCTTAACTAGCGGCTCCTCAGCCCTTTACCGACACCAGCACCGCCGAGACGCCGACGATCTGGCGCATGCAGCGCGCGATGTAGTGCGCGAGATCGCGATCGATCTGCGCGACCTGGATGTCCATGGTGAGCTCGGATGAGCCGTGCGGCAGGGTCGCGTGCCAGCGCGCCGGCACGAGGTTGCGCTTGGCGAACAGCTCGAGGACGCGGGCCATGAGGCCGGCGGACGCTTCGGCCTGCAGGGCGAAGCACCAAATCTCCGCCGCCGGACGGGCGGCGAGGCTATGAAACGGGTTTGGGACGGCAGACGACATGTGACGATTCCCGATGAGGTTCGAACGACGCGCGGCAAGCCCGGCCCTGACCAAGGGCCGGGTGGCTAATTCGCGTCGTCGGGAATCGCGCCGTCATGGCGCACATCCTTTCGGGTTCCGCGCCGGCTGTCAATTCGCGCATGATGGGCGGCATGGACGGAGCCGTGACCCGCACCCCGCTGTCCCAGGAGCCCTATTGGTGGGCAGCCGCGCGCCCGGCGGACGAGCCGGCCGGCCCCCTGCCCGCGCGCTGCGATGTGGCGATCGTCGGGTCGGGAATCACGGGCCTGAACGCCGCGATCCCGCTGGCGCGCGCCGGCCGCAGCGTGCTCGTGCTGGATGCGGGCGCGCTCGGTCGGGGCGCCAGCAGCCGCAACGCCGGCTATGTCGGCCGTACGCTCAAGCACCGGTTCTCGAAGCTGATCAAGACGGTCGGGCTGGAGCAGGCCCTCCGCATCTATCGCGAGCTGCAGGGCGCCTTCGACGCCGTGGCCTCCACCATCCGCGAGGAGCGGATCGAGTGCGGCTTCGCCATTAGAGGCCGATTCATCCCCGCCCCGTCGCCCGCTCACTATGAAGGGCTCGCGCGCGAATTCGAGGAGCAGGCCAAGCATCTCGGCGTGCAGTTCGAGATGGTGCCGCGAAGTCAGCAGCACCGCGAGCTCGGCACGGATCGATATCACGGCGGCGCCGTGGTGCCCGATCTCGCCGGCCTGCACCCGGCGCTTTACCATGCGGGGCTGTTGCGCAGCGCGGCCGCGGCGGGCGTTTCTTTCGCGGCGCACACGCCGGTGCAATCGATCCGGCGGTCCGACGAGGGCTGCACGCTCACGACCGCGGGCGGCCAAGTCCGGGCCCGCGAGGTCGTGGTGGCCACGAACGGCTATACGGGCCGGGCGACGCCCTGGCTCGCGCGCCGGACGGTGCCGTTCGACGCCTACATGGTCGCCACCGAGCCGCTCGATGCCGAGGTGATGCACCGCGTCCTGCCGACACGGCGGACTTGCATCGATTGGAACAACGACGCGCTCTATGTCCGCCCCTCCCCCGATCTGACGCGCGTGCTGTTCGGAGGCTTGACCGGAACCCGCCCCGGCCGTCTGCGGCGGAAGGCCGAGCGGCTTGAGCAGATTCTAAAGCGGACCTTCCCCGATCTCCGCGACGTCTCCCTGGAGCATGTCTGGACCGGCCGCTGCGCGGCGACCCGAGACATGTTCCCGCATCTGACGCGCGAGGGCCCGATCACATATGCCGGCGGCTATTGCTTTGCGGGTGTGCCAATGGGCACTTGGCTCGGCCGCAAGGCCGCC
>JAREAF010000631.1 GCA_029240475.1 Rhodospirillales bacterium
AGCCACCCTCGCGGACTTGGTGCTGCGGCAGGCGGAGCGGATCGCCGCGCTCGAGGCGCGGCTCGCCGAGATGGGACGGCGCTTCGAGGAGTTGGAGCGCCGCGCCGCGCGGGGCGCCGCCCCTTTTGCTCGCCCGGAGGGCAAGCGCTCGCCGTCGCCGAATCGGCCGGGCCGGAAGGGCGGGCACGAGGGGGCTTGCCGCGTCCGGCCGCCCGAGGAAGCGGTCGACAGCAGGATCGAGGCGCCGCTCACGCAATGCCCGCATTGCGGCGATGCGCTCGCGCCTGGGAGGGACGAGATCCTCGAGCAGACGCTCATCGAGGCGCCACCGGCCCGCCCGCACGTGGTCCGTCTCGTCACGCACCGCAACTCGTGTCGCGGCTGCGGCCGGCGGGTCGCCTCGACGCATCCGCTCCAGGTCTCGACGGCGGGCGGCGCGGCCGGCACCCATCTCGGTCCGCGCGCGCTGGCGCTGGCGGTGTCCCTCAACAAAGGGCTCGGCTTGACGATGCGCAAGACCTGCGCGGTCCTGCGCGACCTTGCGGGGATCGGCTTGAGCCCTGGCGGGCTCGCCCAGCGCTCGCCCGTGTGGCCGGGCGGCTCGCGCCCGCCTACGACGCGCTCCTTGAGAGCGTGAAGGGCGAGCCCGTGCTGCATGCGGACGAGACAAGCTGGTGGGTCGGCCGCTCCGGCTTCAGCCTTTGGGTGCTGACCAACCAGGCGGGCACCTGCTACCGCGTCGTGCCCGCGCGCAGCCGGGCCGAGGCCGAGGCGCTGCTGGGGGACTATCGGGGCGTCCTCGTCAGCGGCGGCCTGAACATCTACGATGGGCTGGCGCCCCGCCAGCACAAATGTTACGCCCACCACCTCAAAGAGACCGGCAAGGCGCTGCAAGATCCGAAGGCCCAGGCATCCCCTTATCTGCGAGAGCTGCGCGCGCTGCTTTCCGGCGCCATGGCGCTTAAAGCCGAGATGGCGCGCCTGCCCGCGGCCGAGGTGGCGCGCATGCGCCGAGCCCTGGAGGCCAACGCAGACCGGCTGCTAGACCTGCCCAGAACCGAGGCGAATGCCGGAACCGACGCCGCGCCGACGGAGGAAAAGCTGCGCCAAAGGCTCCGCAAGCAGCGCGACCACCTGTTCACTTTCCTCGATCATGAAGCCGTGGACGCGACCAACAACCTCGCCGAGCGGCAACTGCGCCCGGCCGTCATCAGCCGCAAGCTCTCCTGCGGAAACAAGACCGAGCAGGGCGCCGGAACCTGGCAGGTCCTCGCCTCGCTGGCCGCCACCTGCCGCCAAACCGGCTCTTCCTTCGCCGACTTCCTGGTCCCGAGGCTCACCCTCAGCCCAACACTCGTCTAATACCAAATCACTTAAAGTCCAAGCGCATCAGGTAGGCATAGCCGGTGAGGCTGGCGAGCCGGCCTCTCTCCTGGAGGAGCCTGTTCCAGGCCGCACAGGCGGCATCGAGCACCGCTGTGTAGTCGCGGTGCAGCCGATGCGAGAGGAAGCGCTCACGGAGATAGAGCCAGATGCGCTCCACGGGGTTCAGCTCGGGGCTGCAGGCTGGCAGCGGCAGGAGCGTGATGTTGTCGGGCACGACGAGCTTCGGCGTGAGGTGCCAGCCAGCCTGGTCGAGCAGAAGGACGGCGTGCACGCCGGGGGCCAGTTGCTGCGCGAAGGCGGCGAGGAACACGGCCATGGCTTCGGTCGTGGCCCGCGGTAGGGCCAGCGCGAAGGCCTCGTCGGTGCCCGGTCGGCAGGCGGCGAAGAGATAGAGGCTGTCGTACCGCTGGTCAGCCAGCCCGGGCGGGCGGACGCCGCGCTCGTACCAGCGATGGCAGACGCGGCCCTTCTGCCCGATCCGGGCCTCATCCTGGCACCAGAGCTGGATCCGCCGGTCGGGGTGCGCCGCGCCGATCGCGGCGAGCCTCGACCCAAGCCCATTTTTTGAACGCGGCCTGCGCGGCCGGGCTGCCCTGCGGAGGCCGTGGCCGCGCCTTCTGATGCGATAGCCCCAGACGCTTTAGGAGGCGCGACATGCCCCATTCGCTGTAGCGCACGCCATAGACCTTCTCGGCATGATCGCAGATGTCGACCAGCCGCCAGGCGCTCACCCCGTCCCGCTCCGGGTTGGGGCCGCGCAAGACCCAGGCCTTGAGCGCCGCCTGCTGGCCTTCGCTCAGCCCCTCCGGGCGGCCCGAGCGCGGGCGGTCGTGCAAACCTTCAGGTCCTTCCGCATTGTAGCGCAGCACGGCATCGCGCAACGCCTGCCGCTCCATACCGGCCAGCCTTGCAGCGTCGGCCCGGGACATCCCCTCCAGCGCGTTGGCGATCGCCAACAGGCGCATCGAGGCCCGGCGGTCCGGCTCGAAGCGGGCGAGACGGCGAAGCTCACCCGGCGACAGATCCCGGCGAATGGCGAGAGCAGGCATGGCGATGGTCCTCCTCACGCCAGAACGCCACAGCTCTGCCTCATCCGCAACTCACAGGTTCGAACTTCGTTGAGCGGGTATAACGTCAACATGGCTGACGGCACGCCGCTTTATCACGCCAATCACGGCAATCTGGCC
>JAREAF010000632.1 GCA_029240475.1 Rhodospirillales bacterium
GATCCGCTGGGCCGCGATCGCGGGCCAGGCCGCCGCGCTCCTGGTGGTCCATTACGGGCTGCTCTTTCCGCTGCCCATCGTGCCGGCTTTCCTCTGCGTGCTGGCCTCGGCCGCCTTCAACCTGTGGGTCCAGCGCGGGCGCGGGCGGATGTGGCTCGGCGACCGCGACGCCGCCCTGACCCTGGCCTACGACCTGGTGCAGCTCGGCGCGCTCATCTATCTGACGGGCGGCCTGCAGAACCCCTTCTCGGTGCTGATCCTGGCCCCGGTCACCGTCTCCGCCACGCTGCTCTCGCGCCGCAGCACCCTGTGGCTGACCGGGCTGGCCGTGGTCATCATCAGCCTGCTGGCGGTCGTGCACGAGCCCCTGCCCTGGCCCGACCGGAATTTCCGGTTGGAGCCGATCTATGTCTTCGCGGCCTGGGTGGCCCTGGTGCTCGCCGCGGTCTTCATTGCCGCCTATGTCTGGAGCGTGGCGGAAGAGGCGCGGCGCATGTCCGACGCGCTGGCGGCCACGCAGATGGCGCTGGACCGCGAGCATCGGCTGGCGGCCCTGGGCGCTCTGGCCGCCGCGGCGGCGCACGAGCTCGGCACCCCGCTCGGCACCATCGCCGTCGCGGCGAAGGAGCTGGCGCGCGAGGCTCCGAAGGGCAGCGCCCTCGCCGAGGACGCCGCGCTGATCCTCTCGCAGAGCGAGCGCTGCCGCGACATCCTGGCCCGCCTGGCGCGCCGGCCGGAGATGGAGCAATCCGGCCACCCGCTGCTGCACCGGCCCCTCAGCCTGATCATCGCCGCCGCCGCCGAGCCGCACCGCATGGCCGCCCCGGCGATCTCGTTCGAGGTCCGCAGCTCGGGCGACCCCGCCGACGAGCCGCGGCTGGAGGATCGCCCGGCCCTGCTGCACGGGCTGGGGAACCTCATCCAGAACGCGTTGCAATTCGCGGCCCGCCAGGTGCTGGTCGAGCTCAGCTGGGACGCGCGGGAGGTCGCGATCGCCATCCGCGACGACGGTCCCGGCTTCGCGCCGGAGATCCTGGACCAGATCGGCGACCCCTATCTGTCATTGCGCGCGGGGGAAGCGGAGGGCAAGGTCCATATGGGCCTCGGCATCTTCATCGCCGAGACGTTGTTGCAGCGGACGGGGGCGGTGCTGCGCTTCTCCAACCTGCCCCAAGGCGGGGCGGAGGTTGCGATTCGCTGGAAACGCGCCACATTGGAGGCAGCGAGCGAGAAAGAGGCGGCGTGATGGTCAGCCAAGCAGGACAGCCGGCCGGGACGGCCACAGGGGCCGAGCGCCGGCTCCTCATCATCGACGACGACGCGCTGTTCCGCGAACGCTTGGCGCGGGCGATGGAGCGGCGCGGGTTTCAGGTGGCGACGGCCGACGCGATCGCACCGGCCCTGGAGTTGGCGTCGTCTTTCGCGCCGGATTTTGCCGTCGTCGATCTCAGGCTGGGGCAGGCCAGCGGCCTGGACCTGGTGACGAGCCTCCGCCGCAACCGGCCGGACTGCCGGATCGTCATGCTGACCGGCTACGGCAATTTCGCCAGCGCGGTCGCCGCCATCAAGGCGGGGGCGGTCGATTACCTGCCCAAGCCCGCCGACGCCGATGCCGTGGAGGCGGCGCTCCTGGAGCACCGCGAGGCGCTGCCGCCGCCGCCCGAGCTGCCGATGACGGCCGACCGCGTCCGCTGGGAGCACATCCAGCGCGTCTTCGAGCAGTGCGACCGCAACGTCTCCGAGACCGCGCGCCGCCTGCGCATGCACCGCCGCACGCTCCAGCGCATCCTCGGCAAGCGCGCGCCGCATAATTGAGCCCATGCCGGCGGCGGGGGGCACCGAACTCGAGCCACGCGCGACCCGGCTGGTGCGCTTTGAGGCCGCGGGCCGGCACGGCGGCATAGCCGTTTCCGCGCCCGATGGAGTGCTGGCGCTGGCGCCCCTCTTCCTGCATGGCTGGCGCGCCATGCCCGCGGCGCGCGACTGCGAGGCGGCGGTCCGCTGCACTGGCGTGGCGGACGGGTTCGAGATCGCGGCGCCGGTGCTGCCGGCCGGGCGCCATCGCGCCGCGAGCGCCTTCGAAGCGGCGGATGTGGTGGCGTCCGCCGTGGCCGCCCTTGCGATCGGTCGGCCGGAGGTGATCCTGCCGCATGCCGCCGCGCTGGAGTCGCCCGCGGGCCTGGTCCTGCTCTTCGCCGACACGACCGGCGGCAAGAGCACGCTCGCCCTCACCCTGGCCGCCGCGGGCTGGCGCCTCTTCGGCGACGACCGGCTCGGCATTCAGCGCGCGCCGACCGGCTCGGTCGGAGTGGCGCTCGGGCTTGCCCCGAAGCTGCGCCTGCCGCTGCCGGCTTCCGCAAAGGCATTGTCCGAATTCGCCCGCAAGCGGGTCCGGCAGAGCTGGCCGAGCCTTGCTTATCTCCAGCTCGCACCCGAAGAGCAGGCGGGGCCGGCGACGGAAGCGCCGGTCGCGGCGTGCCTGCTGCTCGACCGCAGCGGCGGCGCTCCCGCCCTCGAGCCCGCCCACCCGGCGCGGCTGGTCCGCGCGCTCGCCGAGAGCGCGG
>JAREAF010000106.1 GCA_029240475.1 Rhodospirillales bacterium
CGCGCGGCTCGACCATCTCGGCGGCAACGGCTGGGCGGAACGCAAGCAGAAGGCCATCGAGGAGCTGGCGGAGGTGGCCGCGCGCCTCGCGCGGTTGGCCGAACAGCGCCGCGCGCAACGGGCCGAACCGGTGAAGCCCGCTCCCGCCGCCTACCGCCGCTTCGTCGCCCGCTTCCCCTACCTGGAAACGGAGGACCAGGCGCGCGCGATTGCCGAGACGTTGCAGGATCTCGCATCGGGGCGGCGCATGGACCGGCTCGTCTGCGGCGATGTCGGCTTCGGCAAGACCGAGGTGGCGCTGCGCGCATGCTTCGCCGCCGCCGCGTGCAGACGGCAGGTGGCGGTCCTGGCGCCGACGACGCCGCTCTCGGCCCAGCACGTCGCCACCTTCCGCCGCCGCTTCGCCGGCTTCGGCATCGAGATCGCGGAGCTGTCCCGCCGCGTACCAGCCCCGGAGGCAGCCCGCGTGAAGACGGGCCTCGCGGATGGGTCGATCGGCGTGGTGATCGGCACGCAGGCGCTGCTGTCGCCGGGTATCGGATTCAAGGACCTCGCTCTCATCGTCATCGACGAGGAGCAGCGGCTCGGCGTCAAGCAAAAGGACACCCTGTCCGCGCTTTCCTCGGCGGCGCACCGGCTCATGCTCACCGCCACGCCGATCCCGCGCACGCTCGAATATGCCCTGCTGGGCCTGCGCGAGATCAGCGTCATCGCCACGCCGCCGAGCGAGCGGCTGCCGGTGCGGACCTCAGTTCTGCCGCACCAGCCTGCCGCGATCGCCGACGCGTTGCGGCGCGAGCGCGCGCGCGGCGGCCAGAGCTTCTATGTCTGCCCGGCGATCGCGGATCTGGAGCCCGCCGCCGAGGAGCTGGCCCAGTTCGCGCCAGAGCTGTCCGTCGAGATCGTGCACGGAAAGACTCCCGCCGCCGAGGCCGACCGCATCTTCACCGACTTCGTGGAAGGCCGGACCGACCTCCTGCTCTCGACCGACATCATCGAATCCGGGCTCGACATACCGAATGCGAACACGATCGTGGTGCGCCACGCCGATCGCTTCGGCCTCGCCCAGCTGCACCAGTTGCGCGGGCGCGTCGGGCGCTCGACCGCGCGCGGTTACGCCTTTCTCACCTATGCCGACGAGGCGGAGGTCGGCGAGCCGGCCCGGCTGCGCCTGGCCAGCTTCGCCGCGGGTCAGGCGCTGGGCGCGGGGTTCGCCATCGCCGCGCGCGATTACGACCTGCGCGGCGCGGGCGACGTCATCGGCGAGGAGCAGTCCGGCTATCTCCGGGCGATCGGCTCGGACCTTTATCTGCGGCTGCTCAAGGGCGCGGTCCAGGCGCTGCGCAATGGCGGGCCAGCGGATCCGATGGCGCATTTCTGGACGCCGCAGATCGATCTCGGCCTGCCCGTCGGCATACCGGAGGATCTGGTGCCCGACCCCGCCCTGAGGCTCTCCTTCTTCCGCCGCCTCGCCATGATCGGGGCCGAGGACAGCCTCGATGGCTTCGCGGCCCGGTTCGCCGACCGCTTCGGCGACGTGCCGGAGCCGACCGAGAACCTGATTTGCGTGGCGGCCGTGAAGCGCCTCTGCCGGCGTCATGGAATCCAGAGCCTGCAGGCCGGCCCCCGCGGCGCCGCCTTGCGCTTTGTGGGCGAGGAGGTGCCGGGGGGCGCCATCCGCTTCGTTCAGGACTCCGGCGAGCGCGCCCATTTGCGGGGCGACGGCGCATTGGTCTGGGCGGCGGACTGGGAGGCGCCGCAGCGGCGCATCCGCGAGGTGCAGCGGCTCCTGCGCGCGCTTGGCCGCAGGCTTGAAGCGGACTAGCTGCTGCCCAGCGTGCGGATCGCCTCGATCAGCCCCGCTTTGCGCTTCTGCAGCTCGGCCAGCTTCTTCCGCTTCTCGGCATCCGGCGCCGAGGACAGGCGGGCGGCGTCCTCCTCGAAGCGGAGCTGATCGAACTCCCGCCGCAGCTCGTCATAGCGCGACCGCGAGATCTTGTTCTTGCGGTGCGCCTGTTCGAGATCGCTCTCGGCCTGGCCGAGCTCGGCATCGAGCGCCGCCAGGTCTTGCTCCAGCCGCTCGACTTCCGAGCGCGCGGCCTGCTGCTGTTCGGCCGCGCGCTGCCGGTCGCGCTCGAGGCTGACCTGCTCGTCCTCGGCATTCTCGAGCTCGGCCTTGGCCTGCACGATCTCGGCCTCGGTGCGGGCGAGCCGTTCCTTGGTCTCGACATAGGTGCATCCTGCGAACGCGAACAGGAGCGCCGCCGCCAGTGCCGCAGTCTTGCGCATCTGCAAATCCCTCAGGAGAGCCCGCTGACCTGGAGCGAGTTGTTGACGAGCGTCAGCTGCGATTCCAGCTCGGCGATCTCGCCATTGAGGGTCGAGATCTCGCCGTCAAGCTCGGCCGTGTCCGAGCCGCCGGCGAGCTGCGCCCGCGCTTGCAGATAATTGTCGCGGCGCTCGCGTGCCTCGACGAGCACCTGCTCGATCTGAGCCGTGTTCTCGCGCACGAGCTTGGCCTCAACGCGCGCCTGCTCCACCGTCATCTGCTTGGCGTCGATCCGCGCCTTGAGCGCGTCGATCCGCCGCCGGTCGTTCTCGGCGACGCGCTGCGAGCTTTCGACCAGGCGAGCCAGCTTCTCGTTCTCGGATCGAACGTCGGCCGTCATTGCGCGCACGGCCGCGAGCTCGCTCTCCGCCGCCTGGGTGCGCTTGGCCGTGACATAGCCGTCGACGCCGCCATAGACCGCGCCGGCCGCCCCGCCGACGCCGCAGCCGACCGCCGCATCGTCCCCCTCCCCGGTCAGCGAGTAGACCAGGATGGCCCCCAGAACGCAGCCGATCGCCGCGTTCACCACGGCGCCTTCAAACACGTTCTGCGCAACGAAGGACGCGCTCTGCTCGCGCAGCGCGACCTCGTCGGGGGTCAACCCGGCGGTATCGCCCGATTGCGTCGTCGGCGTGGTCGCGCAGGCGCCGAGGAGCGCAATGAGGGCCATGGCGGCCCCACGCCGCAGCCGGGATTCGATGCTCATGCGATTGCCTCGACGAGGTGATAAACCATTGAATGCTAATGAAGCACGCGGCTGTGGTAAAGGCCCAACTACATCTCTGTGGTTGTGCCATCGCCTGATTCACCGGAAGCTCTTCAGGAGCCCCTCCTCATCCAGGCCGCCCGTCTTCTGGAAATCGGATAGATGATTTCGAAAGCGATCGGCGAAGGGCACGAGCTGTGCGAGATGCCGGGCCTTGAGCTCATCGCGCAGGACCGGCAGCTGGCGGTCCACCACCGCCGCCGGGTAGTCCTGCGCCACTTCCGCCACGGTATCGCGGTAGGCGCCGAGGGTTTCGGCGAGCGCCGCCTCGTCGGTCGCGATCTGCCGTTCGACCGCCGCGATCGTCTCCGCGGCTGCGCCGGATTTCTGCAGCGCGGCCGCCGCGGCGCGGCGTCCCTCGACGATCCGCAGCACGTCGTCGATGCGCTTGCCCAGGATGGCGCCGAAGCGCAGCAGGTTGCGCACGGCGCGGTCGCGTTGCTCGTTGCGGGTGATGATGTTCGCCTGCACGACTGACTTCAGCCCCTGCAGCCGCTCGCGGAACGCCCCTTCCTCCGCAGCTGCGATGAGCGCGTCGATCTCGGCCAGCGGATCGTCCAGCCGCTCGCCGGGCGCGAGCGCCGGGCCGCGCGGCAGGGCGGCGGATTCGGAGCGAATGGCTTCCAGCCGCGCCGGGCTGGACAGCACCGGGGCGGAGAGGAGCAGCCGGAATCCGACGCTGTCGACCCGGCGGCGGCCGGTCTCATCGAACGGGTTCATCTCCTCGCGATGGGCCGAGCGGATCGCGTCCTCGGGCGTCAGATAGTCTCCACCCTTCACCGTCACGCCGCCCGCCTGCCCGTGCAGCCGCGAGCCTTTGGCGAGACTGTAGGGGTCCAGCACGAATTCGGCTGCGTTGCCGAGCATGTCGTGCAGGCCCGCCGGATTGGGCTTGAGCAGCCCGGCCGGCTGCAGCTTGAAATCAGAGGAGCCGGGGCTGCCGAACCAGACATAGTTCTGGATGCCCTCCGGCATCGGGAAGCGCTCGGCGAGGAACTCCGCCTCGCCCACCGTCGCCCCGCCGCGCGCCGCATATTCCCACTCAGCCTCGGTCGGCAGCCTCAGGAAGGGCTTCGCCCCGTCTTCCGATGGCAGAGCCTCCGGCGCGTGGGCGTGCAGCCACTCGGTGTAGCGAACGGCGAACTCCACCGCCTCCGACCAGGCGAGTGCCGTCTTGGGCAACCGGCCGAGATTGGATGGCTTCGGGCAGTCCGGCTCCGTCAGCGCACGGTACTGGTCGGACGTGACCTCGTATTTGCCCAAATAGAACAGCCGGCTGCCCTCGCCCCCGCCGAAGGACCCGGCGAGATGCGCCTGCCGGCTCCCCTCGGCGAAGGCGAAGCGGTCGTCGGCGCCGCCCAGCGTCAGCCGGCGGTCGCCGAGCAGGCCATCGGCCGGCACCGGCACCGGCCGGAACGCCATCGCGCCGCCGCACGGCATCGGCAGGAGGAGATCGTCCGGAAGCGGCTTGGGATTGACATGGCGCTCGGGCCAATCCTCCGCGCGCGCGGCCTGGGGAGACAGATGAACCAGCGCCACGACCAACGCGAGGGTGATGCGCTTACGATTCACGCAGCGCCTCCGCGGGCTCGATGCGCACCACCATCCGCGCGGCGGCGAAGGCCGGCAGCACGGGGACGAGGAGGCCGAGGGCCGCCGCCGCGGCAAGCTGGGCCGGGGCGAGGCGCGCCGCCTCCAGCCCCGCCGCGCCGGTCGGACCGAAATAGCGGTTCACCAGAGCGGCGGCGGCGGCGAACAGCGCGAAGGACGCGATGGTCCCGGCGGCCGCGAGCAGCGCAGCCTGGGCGACGGGAAAGAGGAACAGCCAGCCGCGCTCGCAGCCGAGCAGCGCCAGAGCGGCGAGCGCCCGCCGCTTGCGCTCGATGCCCGCGACCATGCCCGCGAGCAGCGCGCCCAACAGCCCCAACCCGGCGATAGCGCCGAGCATCGCGAGCACCGCATCGAGGTTGCGGTCCAGCGCCAGCACCGCCTCGATCTGCGCGGCCTCTGTCCGCACCTCGATGCCCTGTGCGCGCAGATGCTCGGCCAATGGCGCGACATCGCCGAGCTCCCTTGCATAGAGCCGAAAGCTCGCGAACTCGCGCATCTCCTCCCAGGCGCGATCTCCGTCCGCGGCGAAGGCCGGCACGGCGAAACCGTCGCGGTAGCGCTCCGATGCCGCCAGGAGCCCAAGATCGACATAGGCGGTGACGCCCCCATCGAGCCGCTCCGGCAGGACCCGGCGGACGGACAAGGGCAATTCGACCGCCTCCACCCGGCCCTCGCGGCTGCGCTCGATCCGGCCGATCAGGCGGTCGCCTTCTGCAGCGTTCAACTCCCTTGCCGCCTTTGCACTGAGGGCGATGCCGCCGGCGGCATCCACCAGCGCTGCGCCGCTCCCGGTCAGCGGATCGCCCGGCGCCGTCGGGATCATCTGCGCATCGGCCAGCACCGCGCCGCGCGCATCCTCGGCCCCCCGCAGATAGATCTGCGCCGCGATCGGTCTGGTGGCGGGGATGAGGAACCCGGCCTGCGGGCGCCCTGCCAGCGCGGCGAAGAAGTCGGGTCCAAGCCGGTAGGAGCCGACCGGGCGCAGCCGCAGGGTCTCGGGATCTCGCTCGAGTTCCTCGATCAGCCCGGTGGCCACGCCGTTCTTCAGCGCGAACAGCAGCAGCAGCGGCGCCGCGACCGCCATGACGAGGATGAGCTGGCAGAGGCTCACCAGCGCGTCGTGCCGCATGTCGGCCCAGGCGAGCCTGACGATCTCGAACAGGCGATTCATGCGTCGCGGAGGATCACGCTTTGGCTGCGGCCCGCATCCGCAGGCAACGGGCGGCACGGCACGATGGAAAATCCGTGCCGCACGGCCAGCCGTTCATCGTGCGTGACCAGGAGCACCGCCGAGCCCTGCTCGCGCGCGAGCTCGGCCAGAAGGGACATGACCGTGCCCGCCGCGTCCGCATCGAGCGATGCTGTGGGCTCGTCGGCAAGGACGATTGCGGGCCGATGCACGAGCGCGCGCGCGACCGCCACGCGTTGGCGCTGGCCGAACGAGAGCTCCGCGGGCAAGCGCCGCATCAATGGGAGCAGGCCGAGCCTGGCGAGCAGTGCCTGGGTCCTCGCCCGCTCGCCCGCACCGAGGCTGCCCGCGAGGCGCAGCGGCAGCTCCACATTGCCCGCCACGGTGAGGAAGGGCAGCAGGGCGCCGCTCTGCAGCACATATCCGATCGCGCTGCGCCGGAGCCGCGCCAGCGCCGCGTCGTCGCGCGCCCGCCAGAGCCCCGCGACATCCCGGCCGCCCGGGCCGAGACGGAACCGGCCGGCGGCGCTCGGCGCAAGGCTCAGCGCAAGCAGGTCGAGAAAGGTGCTCTTTCCCGATCCGCTGGGGCCGACGATGGCGACGCGCTCGCCCGGCCGGATGCGGAAGCGCTCGACTTGGAGGCGGAAGGACTCCGATCCCGCGCCGCGCTCGCGCCGCACCGCCTCCAGATCGGCGACGGGCTCCCCTGCCGGCCGCGGATCGCTGTGCAGCGCGAGGCTCACGGCAGGGCCGAGAGCGGCACCGGATAGACGGCATCGCCCGGCGATGCGCCGCCGTCGAGCGCGATCCAATTATCCACGTCGTCGTGGAAGCGCTGATAGAGCCGGATGCGCGCGGAAAGATCGTCGATGAAGGCGACCTGCTCGCCAATGCTCCAGCGGTTCCAGGTCGCCTCGTCAAGCGCGAGGACCCGGCTGCGATAGGGCAGGTCCTCGAGATACTCGCCGATCAGCCCCAGCTCCTTCAGGCTCGCAGCGCCGGACTTGTCCACCTGATTCGGGTCGCGGCTGAGCGCGGCCACGGCGCTGCGCAGCCGATCGAAGAACTGGCTGCGGCTGGTCTCGGTAGCGATGCCGACGCTGACGATCTCGCGCAAGGCGGCCTGCAGGTCGCTCAGCTGATTCTTCGTCAGGAGCGCGCGCACCTCGAGCGCCTGGACCGCCGGGTTGTCGAGGTCGCGATCCAGCGCCCAGGCGCGGATCAGCGGCGGCGCGCCCGACTTCTGCGTGCGCCCCAGCCAGATGAGCTGCATGGCATGCCCAAGCTCGGCGGATTTGCGCTTGAGCTCCTCGGTCGGTCCCTTCTCGCCGGGCTCTTCAGCCGTGGGCTCCGCCGCCCGGCCGCGCGCCGCAGCCGCGACCTGATCCACCACCGACTTGGCCAGCGCATCCACCGCGCCTCGGAACAGCTCGACATCGCCAGCCTCGACCGGGAAATAGAGCGAGCCGATGCCGGGATACTCGCTGAGCATCCGGTATTGCCGCTCCGCGGCGGCATGGTCCGCGCGCCCGGCCGGCGTGCGCAGGTGGAGCGAGTACAGGGCGACATAGTCTTGAAGCGCGCGCTCGCGCACCTGCTCGGGCCCGAGCCCGGTGGAGCTGAAGGGATGCGCGCCTCCGCGCGAGCTCGCATCGGTGATGAAGACGATGTAGCGGCCGCCGTAAGGCGACCAGTCGATCTCGTCCAGCGCAGCAATCACGCCCGCGAGGCCATCCTCCTCGAAGCTGCGCGTTGAGACCTTGGATGGCTCCAGCGCCGCGGCCTGCGCGAGGAAGCTGTCCCCATCCGAGACCTGGGCGGGATCGACGAAGATACGCGTCAGATACTCCACGCCCTTGACCGCCTTGGGATCGTCGCGATAGCCGACCAGCCCGAACCGCACCTTGCCGGAGATGCCAGAGGATTCGATCCGGGCATAGATCCGCGCCACCGCCTCACGGGCTTCGTTGATGTACGGCCCCATCGAGGTCGAGGCGTCGATCACGAAGACGACCGCCGCCGAGAAGTCGGAGAGCGCCGCTTCGGACTGAACAGGCGCGCTCTCCTCCTCGGGAGCGGGCGTCGCGGTGACCGCGGCGACCTGGACCGATTTGGCGCGGAAGCCGGAGGCAAGGAGCGCCTCGCGGGCCGAGAGGATCGGCAGCAGATAGAACTGATTGCGGATGTCGACATAGCTGTCCGGCTCGCGCGCGATCACCTCCGGCCGGGCCGAGAGGCCGGACGCGGCGATCTCCGTCCGGATGTCCGAGAGCCGCTGCGGCAGCTCCTCCGATTCAACGAGGTCCAGCATGGAAGCCTCGTCGCGGAAGAAGAGGACGGGCTTGCGCCCGGCGGGATTGGCGAAGCTCAAGGCCAGCGCCTGCCGCCACTCGATGGTGGACGAA
>JAREAF010000107.1 GCA_029240475.1 Rhodospirillales bacterium
ACGCCCGGCCCCGCGCGGCGCCTGCGGAGCGCGCGCCCGGCAGTCGCGTCTCCAGCCGCTTCAGCTCGCCCTCGCTGCGCTTCAGGCTGCGCCAGGAGATGAGCCAGAGGCCCGCGAGCACCAGCGCCGCCGCCGCATAGGCGGCCCAGACGAAGCCGCCATGCCCGCCCATCTCCAGATACTGAATGAGGTCGTTCATCGCCGGTCTATCCGTGCGCCAGCAGGGCCGAGCGCGCCGAGCGCAGCTTGGCCGCCGCGAGCTCGGCGCGCACGCGCACCAGGAGCAGCGTGACGAAATAGGCGAAACAGGCGGCCGCCATCACCAGCAGCGGCGTCAGGATCGCCGGATCGATCGCGGGCCTGGCGAGCCGGCTGATCGAGGCGGGCTGATGCAGCGTGTTCCACCAATCGACGGAAAATTTGATGATCGGCAGATTGACGATGCCCGCCAGCGCCAGGATCGCAGCCGCGCGGCCTCCGCGCGCGGGATCATCGAAGGCGTTGAGCAAGGCGAGGTGCCCGAGATAGAGGAAGAACAGCACCAGCACCGAGGTCAGGCGCGCATCCCACACCCACCAAGTCCCCCACATCGGCTTGCCCCAGAGCGATCCCGTCACGAGCGCAAGCAAGGTGAAGGCGGCGCCAACGGGGGATGCCGCGCGCGCGATCACGTCGCCAAGAGCATGGCGCCAGACCAGAGCCGAGGCGCTGCCCGCCGCCACCACGACATAGGCGAACATCGCCATCCAGGCGGACGGCACATGGATGTACATGATCCGCACCGTCTCGCCCTGCTGATAGTCGGGCGGCGATGCGAACAGCGCGAGCATGAGCCCCGCCGCGAAGAGCAGCGCGGTCAGGGCGGCGCTCCAGGGCGTCGCCGCGGCGGCGAAGCGGGCGAAGCGCGCGGGATTGGCGAAACGGTGCATGATCCTGGTCCAGCGCAAGATATGGCCCGGAACGCGGGCAAAAGGAAGCGCCCGGGGGACGGAGGGGCGCGACGCCGGGCCGCAGGCAAGCCCGCGAATTCTCCTCGCCCGGCGGGCAACCCGCCAGGGCTCCTCCGGTTCTTCTTCTTTCCCCCTGTCCCGGAGCAGATCCCATGGCCGTCGCGCTCGACCGACCCCGCCCCCTGCGGGCGCCCCGGCGCCGTGGGCTTGCGCCGTGGCTCGCCCTGGCGGCGCTCGCGGCCGGGGCGGCGACCGCCCTCTATTGGCGCAAGCGGACCCGCTCCGCCGAGCGCGATCACCCGCCGCTCGGCCATTTTCTGGAGATCGATGGCGTGCGGCTCCATTACGTCGAGCGTGGCCGGGGCGAGCAGGCGATCCTGCTTCTGCATGGCAACGGCTCCATGGTGCAGGATTTTCTCGCCAGCGGCGTGATGGACCGCTTGGCGGCGCGACATCGCGTCATCGCCTTCGATCGGCCCGGCTTCGGCCACAGCACGCGCCCGAAAGGCCGGCTCTGGGGCCCGGCCGCACAAGCCGACCTCCTGCTGCAGGCCGTGGACAGGCTTGGGCTGCACCGCCCGGTGGTCGTCGGACATTCCTGGGGCACGCTGGTCGCGCTGGCGATGGGGCTGCGCCGTCCGCAGGCGCTGCGCAGCCTGGTGCTGATCTCCGGCTATTACAGGCCCACGCTGCGGCTCGATGTGCCGCTGCTCGCGCCGCCCGGCATTCCCATCCTGGGCGCTCCCCTGCGATGGACGATCTCGCCGGCGCTGGGGCGGCTCATGTTCCCGTTGATGATGAAGCGCATCTTCGCGCCAGGTCCGGGCGCGCAGCGCTTTGCCCGACACTTCCCGAGGGAGCTGGCCTTGCGCCCGGCGCAGATCAGAGCCTCGGCGGCGGAGGCCGGCCTCATGATCCCGGCGGCAATCGCATATCGTCGCCGCCACCGCGCCTTGCGCGTGCCCACGCTGGTGGTGGCGGGGAGCGGGGACCGGCTGGTCAGCTCCAGCCACCAGTCGGTGGGCCTGGCGGCGCGGCTGCCGCGCGCAAGCCTGCATCTCATTCCTGGAACCGGGCACATGGTTCACCATCAGGCGCCCGGAAAAGTCGCGGCGCTGATCGACCTCGCCACCACCGTGCCGTGACGGGCTAGCGCAGCGCGTTGCGCAACCCCGCGGCCGCAGCCAATGGCGCGAGCGGCAGCGCCGCCAGCAGCAGCGCGCCCAGGATCGCCAGGGGCGGATAGATCGCCGCGCCGCTTGCGGCCGCTTCCACCGCCGCCGCTCCGAAGATCAGCACGGGGATATAGAGCGGCAGCACCAAGAGCGGGATCAACACCCCGCCCCGCCGCGCGCCCAGCGCAAGCGCCGCGCCGATCGCGCCGATCAGGCTGAGGCTGGGCGTGCCCAGCGCGAGCGCCGCCATCAGCGGCAGAATGGTTTCGCTCGGCGCGCCCAACATCAACGCCACCAGCGGCGCGGCGGCGATCAGCGGCACGGCGGTCGTCAGCCAATGCGCGGCGACCTTCGCCAGCACCATCAGCGCGACCGGCTGCGGCGCAAGCGCCAGCAGGTCGAGCGCGCCGTCCTGATAATCGGCGAGGAACAGCCGCTCGAGCGAGAGCAGCGCGGCCAAGAGCGCCGTCACCCAGACGACGCCGCCGGCGATGCGGCCGAGCAGCCCCGGCTCGGGGCCGACGGCGAACGGATAGAGCACCGCCGCCAGCACGAAAAAGAGGATAACCAGCATCGCATCGGCGCCCTGGCGCAGCGCCAGGCGCAGGTCGCGCTGCAGAAGCGCAAGGAAGGCGCTCATGGCGCATCCTGGAAGGCGAGGGAGAGCCCGAGATCCAGCTCCCGGGATGGCTCGGCCTCCAGCATCGGCCCATGCGCGGCCAGCAGCGCGAGCCCGCCGCGCGCACGATGCTCGGCCAGGAGCGCCGCGAACATGCGCGCAGCAGCGTCGTCCAGGGCGTTGAAGGGCTCGTCGAGCAGCCAGAGCGGAGCGCCGGAAGCGGCGATCCGGGCCAGCGCCAGCCTGCGGCGCTGTCCCGCCGACAGCATCCGGCAGGGGAGATCGGCCAAGGGGGTCAGCCCGAGTCGGTCGAGCGCCGCCGTGCCGTCCGTGCGCGCCTCGCGCATGCGGGTCCAGAACCGCAGGTCCTCGCGCGGGGTCAGCTCGGGCTTGGCGGCATCCAGATGGCCGAGATAGGCGATCTCGGCGCGCCAGGCTTCCGGATCGCCGATGGGCGCGCCGTTCCAGCTCAGCGCGCCGCGCTCGGGCGGGATCAGACCGGCGAGGAGGCGCAGCAGCGTCGACTTGCCGCTGCCATTGGGGCCGCGCAGCAGCAGCAGCTCGCCCGGCCGCACCTCGAAATCGAGCCCCGAAACGACCAGCCGGTCGCCGCGGCGGCAGGCGAGCTGGCGCGCCGCCAGGCCGGCACCCTTGTCGCGCAGCTTCTGCGATTCCCCCGCCATGCCCGGCGACAGTAGCGAAAAGGCGCGCGGAGGACACGGGTCCCAAAAATGAGTGCGCCGCGTCCCGGGGGGTCAGGACGCGGCGCCTCGTATCCTGGCGACCACCGGGGTCGGGTCCGGTGGCCGCCCGTTTCCAGCCTGTTGGGGGGCTAGTGCGGAGGCCGGCTGGAAAGCCTCGAGACAAAGAGGGGAGGTCTCTGGGGAGAAGTTATGGCGGGGCCATATGGCTGGATTGAGTTTCGATTGTGGCGAAATTGTGATTTCTCTGAAAGCCGCAGCTTTCCGCGGTTTTCAGGACCCTGGACCCGGTGCCGAGGCCTATGTCATGTTGGCCCCGGCAGGCGCCCCGGGCGCACTGCCCGGCAGGGGGGCTTGGGCGAGCTTTGGTCCGATTCCAACGCGTCGGCCTGCGCTACGGCAACGGGCCCGAGATTTTCCGTGATCTTACCTTTTCACTGCCTCCGGGATCATTCCATTTCCTGGTTGGGCCCAGCGGCGCCGGCAAGTCCTCTCTCCTGAAGCTGCTCTATCTCGCCATCCGCCCGTCCAGCGGCACCTTCAGCCTGCTCGGGCGCGACGTCGCCAGCCTCGACCGCGAGGAGGTCGCGATGATGCGCCGGCGCATGGGAGTGGTGTTCCAGGATTTCCGGCTGCTCGATCACCTCTCCGCCCTCGACAATGTGGCGCTGCCGCTCCGGGTGGCCGGCGCCAAGGAAGAGCAGGTGCGCTCGCACGTAGCCGAGCTGCTGGCCTGGGTCGGGCTCGCCGATCATATCCACTCCCTGCCCGCCACCCTGTCGGGCGGCCAGCAGCAGCGCGTGGCGATCGCGCGCGCCGTCATCACGCGGCCGAACCTGCTCCTGGCGGACGAGCCGACCGGCAATGTCGACGACATGATCGGCGTGCGGCTCATGTATCTGTTCGACGAGCTGAACAAGCTCGGCACCACGGTGGTGATCGCCACGCACAATGAAGGGCTGGTGCAGCGCTTCCGGCATCCCCAGCTGCGCATCGAGAACAGGGGCGTCCGGCTGGTGCCGCCCGCCGCCCGGGCCACCGCCTAGATGCTGTTCCGCCGCTCCGACCTGCCGCTCGATCGCGATCCGGCCGGCGGCTTTCTGCCTTGGATCGTGGGACTCATGGTCTATCTGGCGGCGCTGGCCCTGGCCGGAGCCGTGCTCGCGGACGGGCTGGTCGAGCGCTGGCGCTCCGACCTTGCCGATGCGGTGACGGTGCAGATCATGCCGGGCGCCGACGAGCAGGGCGCGCAAACGCAGGCAGACCGCGTCGAGGAGGCGGTGCGCTTTCTTGCGGTCGTGCCGGGGGTCGCCTCGGCCAAGCCCTTGCCGCAGGAAGACGTGTTGCGGCTGCTGGAGCCCTGGCTCGGCAGCGGGAGCATCGCCGAAGACCTGCCGCTGCCGGCGCTGATCGCCATCGAGCTGATCCCCGGCGCCCAGGTCGATCTCGCCGATCTGAAGCACCGCCTCGCCGAGGCGGTGCCCGGCGCCGTGCTGGAGGATCACAAGCCCTGGCTCGGCGATCTCGCCCGGCTGGCGAGAGGGATCGAGATCCTGGCGATCGTCACGATGGCGCTGGTGGCCTTCGCCTCGGTGCTGACCATCGTGTTCGTCAGCCGCTCGGCCCTGGCGCAGCACCAGGAGGTCATTCAGGTGCTGAGCCTGATCGGCGCCCGCGATTCCTATATCGCCGCGCAGCTTCAGGCCTATTCCTTCCGCCTGGCGACGCTCGGGGCGGCGTTGGGCGTCGCTCTCGCCCTCGCCACCGTGCTCGCCGGGAGCGCCCTGCTCGGGCGCGCGGAGACCGGCCTGCTGCCGCTCGCGCAATCCTTCTCCTGGCGGTGGCTCCTGCTGCTCCTTCCGGTGCCGGCGGCGGGCCTCATCGCGCTGGCCACCACGCGCGCCACGGTGCTTCGCCAGCTGCGGCGCATGGCCTGAACGGGAGGCCTTCGATGCGTCTCGTCCTGACAGACCGCGATGGCGTCCTGAACGAGGACCGCCCGGGAGGCGTGAGGCACCCGGACGAGCTTCGCCTCATCGCCGGCGCGGCCGACGCCCTGCGTCGGCTGAACGAGGCCGGCATTCCGGTCGCGCTGGTCACCAACCAGTCCGCCGTCGGGCGCGGGCTGCTCAGCCCCGCGGGGCTGCAGGCGATCCAGGAACGGCTCGTGGCGGAGCTTGCGGGGGCGGGCGCGCGGCTCGACCTGATCCTCATCGCGCCCGATCACCCGGAGCGCGCCGGGCCGCGCCGCAAGCCCGGCCCGGGAATGCTGCTGGAGGCGCTCGCCCATTTCGATGTCGCACCGGACGAGGCGGTGATGGTGGGCGACGATCTGCGCGACATCGAGGCCGCGCAGGCTGCGCGCTGCCGCCGCATCCTGGTCCGGACCGGGAAGGGCGCGGCCGTCGCCGCGGCCGGCATTCCCGAGGGGCTGCAGCCGGTCGGGGTCTGCGCCGACTTCGCCGCCGCCGTGGACAGACTGTTGGGGCCGGACTGATGGGCGCGCGCCGCTTCCTCGCGAGCCTTGCCGGTATCGGGCTGGTCATGGCGCTGGCCTGGCTGACCGGCCTCGTCTGGTTCGCCGAGCGCGTTTCGCGCCTGGCGCCCCAGCCGGGGTCGACGACGGACGCGATCGTGGTGCTGACCGGCGGCAGCGAGCGCGTCGCCGAGGGCGTCTCGCTGCTCTCGGCCGGGACCGCACGGCTCCTGTTCGTGTCCGGCGTGCCCGCGGGCGTTACGCCCGAAGCGGTGCTGAACGGGGCGGGCGCGGGGGCGACCGCGCTCCTGCCGAACATCGTCCTGGGGCACTCGGCGCAGGACACCACCGGCAATGCCGCCGAGACCGCCGAGTGGGCGCGGCGCGAAGGCATCGCCTCGCTGCGGCTGGTCACGGCCAATTATCACATGCCCCGCAGCCTGATCGAGTTCCGCCGGGCGCTGCCGGGGGTCGCGATCGTGCCCCATCCGGTCTTCCCCGACCGCTTCAAGGATCGCGAATGGTGGCGCTGGCCCGGAACGCTGGCGCTGATGGTGCGCGAATACGACAAGTATCTGCTCGCGCTCGCGCGCGACCTGGCCGCGCGCCTCGCCGCGGAGGGGTGAGGCATGGCCGCGCTGCGCTCGCTCGCTTTCAACATCCTGTTCTTCCTCTGGACGGCGGCGGTCGTTGTGATCGGCATGCCCGCCCTGATCTTCGGACCTCCGGGCGTCTATTTCATGGGGCGGCTGTGGTCGCGCGGGACCTTCTGGCTGCTCAAGCATCTCATCGGCCTGACGCACCGCCTCCTCGGACGCGAGCGGCTGCCCGGCGAGCCCGTGATCGCCGCGGTGAAGCACCAGTCCTCTTGGGACACCATGATCTGCACGCTGCTGTTCAAAGAGCCGGCATTCGTCCTGAAGCGCGAGCTCACCTGGATCCCGTTCTTCGGCTGGTTTCTGCTGCGCGGGGGGATGATCCCGGTCGATCGCGCGGCGGGCGGCGCGGCGCTGCGGCGGCTCCTGCGCCGGGCCAAGCAGGCAGCCGCCGATGGCCGGTCGGTGGTGATCTATCCCGAAGGGACTCGCACCGCCCCCGGCACCAGCCGCCCATATCAGCCGGGCGTGGCCGCGCTCTACGAGCATCTGAGCTTGCCGGTCGTGCCGGTGGCCCTCAATTCCGGGCTGTTTTGGGGGCGCCGCAGCTTCCTCAAGCTCCCGGGGACCATCACCCTGGAGATCCTGGAGCCGATCGCGCCGGGACTTGGGCGGCGCCCTTTCATCGAGGAGCTGGAGCGCCGTCTGGAGGGGGCCTCGCTCCGCCTGGCGGCCGCCGCTCCGGAGCCGCCGCACCCTTCGGAACGAGGCTGAGCGGCTTGTGGAAAAACTTGTGGAATCCCAAGCTCTTCAAGGAACTGGTGGCCGCATTGATTGCTGGGATAAGTGCTAATTTACCAGAAAATGCAGTATTGTGTTCTGTGAGTACACAACGGGAACAAAAAGGGGTGGACCGGCCGTGAAGAGCGCCGTAAAGTGAACGCACAGCCGAGTCAATTCAATGGGTTAAGCAACCCTTAACGGGCCGGAGCCGGGGCCGCCCATGCCCCGGCCGGGCCAGGAGCCGTTTGCAGCCGATGCCGCAGGTCGCCGCGATTTCCCAGCAAATCTGGGACATGAAGTACCGCCTCAAAGGGCCGGACGGCCAGCCTGTGGACAAGACCATCGAGGAGAGCTGGGACCGCGTGGCGCGCGCATTGGCCGAACCCGAGCGCGAGCCGGAGTTGTGGGCCGAGCGCTTCTTCTCCGTCCTGGAGGATTTCAAGTTCTTGCCGGCGGGCCGCATCCTCGCCGGGGCCGGCACGGATCGGTCCGTCACCCTCTTCAACTGCTTCGTCATGGGCGCCATCCCCGACGATATGGGCGGCATCTTCGCCCATTTGCGCGAAGCGGCCCTCACCATGCAGCAGGGCGGCGGCATCGGCTACGACTTCTCGACCCTGCGGCCCAAGGGCGCGCCCGTGAAGGGCGTGGGAGCCGACGCCTCCGGCCCGCTCTCCTTCATGGATGTGTGGGACGCGATGTGCCGCACCATCATGAGCGCCGGTCATCGCCGCGGCGCGATGATGGCGACCTTGCGTTGCGACCACCCGGACATCGAGGGCTTCATCGAGGCCAAGCGCCAGCCCGGGCGCCTGAGGATGTTCAACCTCTCCGTCCTGGTCACCGACGCCTTCATGCAGGCGGTCAAGGAGGACGCGCCGTGGGAGCTGAAATTCGGCGGAACCACCTTCCGCGTGCTGGGGGCGCGCGAGCTGTGGGACAAGATCATGCGCGCCACCTACGGCTATGCCGAGCCGGGCGTGATCTTCATCGACCGGA
>JAREAF010000633.1 GCA_029240475.1 Rhodospirillales bacterium
CAAGATGGGCGGCGATCCGAAGGGCTTCGCCGGCACCCCCAGCGGCCAGCCGTCCCGCTCGGCGCCGACGGCGTTCTCCGGCTCCAACGTGCTGGCGCTGACGTCGGCCTCGGCGCATGCCGCGCAGCGCGCCGCCCCCGACACCGAAGCCGCCACCGCCTTCCGGCGCGACTATGAGGAGCGCGCCCGCGAACTGGTCGAAGAGGCCGTCGAGACGGAGACTGCCAATGAAGCGTCACCGGAGCTTTTCACCGATGCGGCGGCGCGCGAAGCCCAGGAAGCCAGGGCGCTCGAAGCATCGCGGCGGCAGAAGGCGATCATGCAGGGCTATACCGGCAACATGTGCTCGGAGTGCCAGAACTTCACCATGGTGCGCAACGGCACCTGCGAGAAGTGCGACACCTGCGGAAGTACGAGTGGGTGCAGCTGAGGATACGAGCCCAGCTGTCACGCCCGCGGCGGCGTGGAGCGCCGAGCCGATCACCCATTCGGGAGCGTGGGTGCTCTCGGCGATCACGCTCCCTACCGATCGCATACAGAAGCGCAATCGCCAGCACGACGAGGCAGTCCGTCACCGGCGCTTGACGGGCGCACAGACCGCAAGCGCGATCCGGACCATGTTTGTAGTCGATCGAGTGACGGTGCACGCCATCAAGGACACGCTCGACCGGACGGACCGGGTCGGAATGTGGTCGCCGAACACCCCAATGGGGTCGAGGAGTTGCGGATGTCGGTCCAGTCGAACACCCGTTTACCGTCGCGCCGAAGAATAGCAGCCTGAGCGATGCCGGTCGGATCATCGCGGCCGAGATGGATGGGAAGATGTCACGCTCTACATCGATTGAGACATTGCACCCCGAGGCGAAACCAAACAGCGGTTCAGGCGTTCGTGACCAGCAGAGGAGTCAGCCATGCTCAAGTTTCTCGGGGGAACCATCGGCGTGATCTTCCTGATCGGGCTTGTGGTCGTCATCGGCCTGCTGATGCTGATTTTCTAGTCCCCACTGGCCTCAGTGCGGATTCCGGCGCGAATTCGCAGTCCATCCAAGCTCCCGATCCGTTGATCAGGAGGGCATCCCAAGGCTGTCCAGCTGGACATGCCTGTGGTCCGCTTTCCAATCCATGGCTTCAGGGGCTTTGCAGGTTGGTGTCTATGAGCCGACCCCGCCCTGCAAGGCCCAGTCCGGGAGTCGGTCTCGGATCTCCCACCTGTTCGGCCGCGGCCCTCACTGAAGCAACATCCTGGGGAAGCATCATTGCGAGCTCAGCCCTGCCAAGGATTTCCCGTGACAGTTCGATGGCGGGTTCCCGGAACGCTGAGGGCGCCGCTGCAGCCAGCGTCTTCAGCCCCCTCAGCAGGTGCAGGGCGACATCGGCCGAGGCAGACGCGTCGTATGCGATCGAGCCCATCCCCTGGGCTATGAGCGCGGCAGGGGCAACTGGCTCCACGGAGACCCGGCTGAACTCAGGTTCCGCTTCTTCGCCATAGGTGCCACGCGACCAGTCTCCAAGCAGGCGGGCCTGGGAGGAGATCACATCCTTCGCGGTGCCAGGATCGTTCATGGCGGGAGACAGCGCACGGCGGGCGATCTCGGCCAGTACAGCGAGACCGAAGCCCGGGTCGTACTCGAAGGTCCTCTCGTCGCCTACGACGAAGGCCCGGCGAATGGCTGCCTGGCAATTCTGGGGCGCCTCCCACACGACCTCCGCCAAGACGGTATCGTAGTCGACGTAGCTGCCAGGAAGAGCCAGAACATGAATTTCGAATCCATGTTCTTCCGCCACTTCCTGTAACGCTTGCTTGTCGAAGTGCTGCACGAACCCGATCCGCTCCGCCCGCACAGCGGCCCCGGCCGTTGGGACTGACGTCCCTTTGCGGCATCCGTATAGCGCGGCAGGCCCAAGACGCTGGAGAGCTCGCTCGGTCGCCTTTTCCACGCGATCCGTCGTCTCGCCCACGCGACCGATCACGGAGATCTGCCCGATCCACCGGATGAGGGCGAAGACGATCGCCAGCACGACAAAGACGGTGGCACCGAACAGGATGAGGCGGCCGCTCGTGCTGTAAATCTCGCCGGACAGCCCGATAATCCGACGATACTGAAAAGGAAGGCTCCGAGGAAAACGGAGATCGAGGTCTGGGCGCGCCTGTCCTCGACGATCAGGGGAACGGCCCTTGGAGATCCGGTGTGGGACGCGTTCGCCAGCAGGCTGACCAGCGTGGAAAGCGCGAAGACGGCGACCGTCAGCATGCTCGCGGCGACAATGCTCAGGATGCTTTCCACCGCCTCCTGGGAAACCGTGATCGGAAGCCTGTCAGGGTTGATCGGCTCGGGAAAGAAGATGTTGGAGAAATAGGCCGCCGCCAGCACCAGTAGGGCGAAGGCCGAGAACAGGGCTGGCAGGAACCACAGCGCGCGCGTGACCCGCTTGAACAGGAACCAGTTGACCTTCACGCTCTCCTCCTCGTGGGCGAACGCAGGGGGATGACAGTTGTTCCTGCTTCA
>JAREAF010000634.1 GCA_029240475.1 Rhodospirillales bacterium
CGCAGTGCGCGCCTGATCGCGGGCACGCCCAGCGATGGTGGAGGTGAGCACGGCGACCGCGAGAAGCACAAAGAGCGCGAGCCATTCATGCGGCTCAGTGACATTGAAGGTATGAAGCGGCCCGATGAAAAAGAAGTTGTAGGCCAGGAAGGATAGCCCGGAAGCCAGAAGTGCCGGCCCGAGCCCAAAGCGCGCCGCCGTGAACAGCACCGCAAGCAGGAGCACCATAGAGACATTGGGAAGCGGCACGACAGCCGTCATAGCGAGGCCCGCGATCGTTGCGAGCGCCACCGCCGCCACGGACCAGAGGCAAGGGGCGAGGGCCCCAATGCCTGGCCGGAGTGCGTTCCACATGCCAGCCTCGCCACGCCCAAGTCGTGGCCGATTTCGCCGCGCCCGCGAGTGCAGAAGGTCCAGTGCGGCCATGGCGCTCATGTGGTACTTCGATCCGCTCTCTGCTTCCACTCCGACGTGTTCTACCGACGACCAGGATAAGGGATCGATACGGAAAACACCGCTGCAGCATAAAGGGCTCATAAAGACGGGGCTCCACGAACAGCAAAATAGCCCTAGTCCGAGAACTCTCCGCAGGGTCCACCTGGGGCACATTCCGGCCGCATCTCAACGAACGAGGTGGGGCAATATTGATCCTTTGGTTCAGGGGCCCTGTCCCAAAAGCCGTCCTTCCCCTCACGCCCACATTGCGCCCATGGCTCCCGTTCAACGGTGTTGTCGGCGTTGCGGAAAGCCGCCGTTTGTTCATCCGGGTGATCGGAGGATGGCGGCGCGACATATCTGATGAATTGCGGTCCGTCCGGCTTAGAACGTCGAGCGGCGATAGTAGACATTCGTTCACAGCCAAGTCTGGCGTATCGAGACGCCGAGCCCTATGACTAATCAGAACTCCCCGGCCCCGGGGGCATGAGCAGCAAGTGATCGCAACCAGCCGACGATGAGCGCCAAGGGAGGCGTGCGGGAATGAGTAGGTCGCGACGTGTCCAAAGGGGTAGAGCCCGATAATAGCCTTCTCTCATCCCCACCTCTCGGCCGGGGCGGGAAAGCGACCGTTCCGATCACGACGCGGCTCGCGATCGAGATCCCGAAACCCAAGGATTGGCAGGCATTTCAGCGCGCCTGCGTGTTGCTGTTCCGCGCCGAGCTGAAGGATCCTCACGCGCAGGAGTATGGCCGCGCCGGGCAGAAGCAGGGCGGCATCGACATTCTGGCCCGACGCGACGGACGGGACGATCATTTCGTCGGGGTACAGTGCCGACTCATCACCAACCCGATCAAGGAGAAAAAAATCCTTTCCGACGCTCGCGAAGCGCTTAAGCTCAAGGCGGGCTTGAAGGAACTCATCTTCGCGACCACGGCACCGGACGACAGGACCGCTTCCGACGCCGCCATCGCCGCCACCCGGACGCTGAAGGGCGAAGGGCACGACCTGAAAGTCGTGGTCTACGGATGGGGTCAGCTTCAGACGCTCATCGCGCCCCACGACGTGGCGTATAACGCCTTCCATCCGTCTGCAGTCGCCAGCTCGACGCCCCAGAGCACGGGCCCGGCCGCAGGCTCGCCCGAGTTTGCGGCGCTCGTCGCGGCTCAGGTCGTGGAGCAGATGCGCGGCGCCAGCCTGACCGCGGCGCCCCGTGAGGGTGCTGCCAGCGCTGACGAAGATCCGGCGCTCCACGCCCGGATCGATACCTTCCGTGATCTCTTCAGGGATCAGGGCGAACCGCTGCTCGCCGAGAAGGGGCTGCTGGCGATCTTAACCAAGGAAGACCTTTCGGCGAAACCATGGGCGCGATATCGCATCGAGACGAACCTCGGCTCGGTCGCGATCGACCTTGGGCGCGAGGCGGAAGCGGCGACCCGCTTCGAGGCCGCCCACGCGGTCCGCCCCGAAGATCCCAACGCGCTGGCGAACTTGGCCTTGGCTCTGACCATACGGGGGCGGTTCGAGGAGGCGATGGCCGCGGCGCAAGCCGCGCTGAGCAGCGATCCACGGGCGGATCACGCGGTGGGTTACCTGCTCCAGGCGGCCGCCCGGTCGGACTGGCAGGGAGATCCCGAAACCCTCATCCCGCCAGACCTCGTGGGCTCGGCGCAGGCGGATATCGGCATGGCGGAGTTCCTGCGCCGCCGAGACTTGCCGGGCTGGGCCGAACGCAGCCTCGAGATGGCGCGGCGTCATGCCGAACTGCCGGAGTTCAAGCGCGTTCGCGCCATCGCCATTCTATCGCTAGCGGTCGAGTCAGGAGCGATCATCCCTGGCGGTTACGGCCCGGTGACCAGCGTCGAGCTGAGCGCGGCGGCGGACGACATGAAGGCCTTCGTCGAGCACTGCCTCGACATTGGGTTCGCGGATGCACACGACCTGATGGTTCATTTGAACAACGCCGCCGTCCTTCTCCGGCTATGCGAGCGCCACGGCGAGAGCGAAGCGCTCTTGGTGCGCGGGATCCCGAAGGTTGGCGATCAACCGCAACTGCGGCGCCTGCTGGCCTTGGCCCGCTCGGTCCAGGATCGGGACGAGGAAGCTATCGCCGCGCTCGAC
>JAREAF010000108.1 GCA_029240475.1 Rhodospirillales bacterium
GAGCGCGGCCCGCCCGCAGCCGGCCGCGCCGGCGCCCCAGCCCAAGCCCGCCGGGGCGGTCGGCAAGCCTGCGGACGAGACGCTTCTGGTGCCCTCGGTCTTCACCAGGCCCGACGGCAGCCCGCGCTTCGTCATGCCGATCCCGCGCCGCTTCCTCGCCGACGCGGGGATCGGCTATCTCGCCAAATACGAAACGCAGCTCGGCGGCTACGAATATCCGACCCGCTGCTTCCTCGATCAGCATCTGCAGCCCGGCGACGTCTTCATCGATGCCGGCGCGCATTGGGGCCTTTATGCGCTCACCGCCGCGACCCGCTGGCCGGGCGAGGTCTCGGTGCTCGCGATCGAGCCCGAGCCGGAGAACCTGCGCCACCTGCAGGAATGGATCATCCGCAACGGCGCCACGCAGGATGTCGGAGTGATCTCCGCGGCCGCGGGCGCGGCGGAGGGCACCGTCACCTTCGCGCGCAACAGCACCATGGGCCATGCGGTCGCCGAACCGGGCGCGAAGGCGCCCTTCGGCACCTTCGCCGCGCGCGCCACCACCATCGATGCGCTGATGCAGCAGCACCCGAAGCTGCTCGGGCGGCGCGCCTTCCTCAAGATCGATGTCGAGGGTCACGAGCCGGAGGTGATGGAGGGCGCGCGCGCGCTGCTCGAGAGCGGACGGGTGGAGGCGATCATCTGGGAGCGCGGGCGCTCCTACGACGAGGAGCCCCATCGCGGCCGGCTCATGGCGATGATGGAGCGGCTCTCAAAACTGGGCTATGCGCATTTCCGCTTCCCGCACGAGACCCTGGGCGGGCCCTTGCTGCCCTATCTCTTCAATCACGAGCTGGTGAATGTGCTGAGCCTCGGCGCGAGCTTCTTGAGGCGCACCAGCTATGCGCGCCCGCCGGGACCCTATGTCGCGCCGAACCGGCCATCGTCGGTCGCGCTTCCCGTCGAGGAGCGGCGGCGCTGGACCAAGATGCTGATCGCGGCGCGCGGCACCGACGGGGCGCGCTGGGCCGATCCCGCGAACCTGGAGCCGGGCGCGGAGGAGCGGGCGCGGCGGGCCGCCGTGCATATCGCGGAGGGCAGCCACATCCTTGATCTCGGCGCGGGCCTCATGAAGCTGCGCGACGCCGCGCCGCCCGGCATCCGCTACACGCCCGGCGACCTCGTGCTGCGCGATCCGGCCGGGATCGTCGTCGATCTGAATTCCGGCGACTTCCCGCCCGGCGCCTATGACGGCGTGGTGATGCTCGAGCTGTTGGAGTACATGCACGATCCGCAAGGCGTGCTGGCGCGCGCCCGCAGCGCCGCGCCGCGGCTGCTGCTGAGCTATCGCACCCACGGCGGCGGCGATGTGGGCGAGCGGCGGGCGGAGGGGATCTTCAACGACTTCACGCGCGAGGAGATCCTCTCGCTCCTGGAGGCGACGGACTGGAAGCCCGTCACGACCGAGGACGGCCCCGGCTACACGCTGTTCCTGTGTCGCGCGCTTTCCCGCGCCGCCAAGCTCAACGAAGCCGACGCGCGCGCCAGGAGCGGCTGGGGCGGACGGCTTGGTCTTGGGCGGAAATGAGGGCGAGCTCGCCCTCGCCCTGGCTGGCTTCGATCAGCGCATACATCCCGCCCACCGCGAGCGCCAGCGCATCGGGCAGCGGCACTCCGTTGAGTATCCGCCCGAGGAACAGCGCGGCGAAGGCGTCGCCGGTGCCGAAGGCGCCGTAGCGCAGGCGCGGCGTCTTCACGCACCAGGCGCCTTCGGCGGACGCCACCAAGGTCGCCATCGCGCGATCGAGCTCGATCCCGGTCACCACGACGGTGGCCGGCCCCGTGGCGCGCAGCTCGTCGGCGGCGCGCAACCCCTCCTCCAGGCTGCGCACCGTGCGCCCTGTCAGCTCCTCCAGCTCGAAGGCGTTGGGCGTCGCCATGTCGGCCATCGGCAGGGCCACCTCCGCGAAGAAGCGCGGCAGGTCGGCGGCGACGTAGAGGCCGTGATTGCGGTCGCCCATCACCGGATCGCACAGATAGAGCGCCGTGGGGTTCGCCCGCTTGACCCGCGAGACCGCCTCCAGCATCGCCGCCCCGTTCGCGGCCGAGCCGAGATACCCGCTCGCGACCGCCGCGCAGGATGGATAGGCCCCGATCGCCTCCAGCCCGGAGGCCAGGGCCGCCACCTCCTCGGCCGGGGTCACCCGGCCGGCATAGCGGCCATAGCCCGGATGGTTGGAGAAGCAGACGGTGTCCACCGCCCAGACCTCATGGCCCAGGCGCTGCAGCAGCAAGGTGGCGGCGGAGTGGCCGACATGGCCCAGGACCACCTTCGATTGGAAGGAAAGCAAGTTCATTCGGCCCGGGAGATTACGGCATCCGAGGCTCGGCGGCGATGGGTCGCTTTCATTGCCCCGCAGCCGATTTCGCCTATAGTTCCCGGCATCCAGAATCGCCAGGATTCCCGCCATGCCTGCCTCGATCCGCCCCCGCCGCAGCGTCCTCTACATGCCGGGCTCCAATGCCCGCGCGCTCGAGAAGGGGCGCGCCCTGCCCGCGGACGGGCTGATCCTGGACCTGGAGGATGCGGTCGCGCCGGACGCCAAGGCCGCGGCGCGCGACCAGATCGGGACGGCGATCAAGGCCGGCGGCTATGGCCAACGCGAGCTGATCATCCGCGTCAATGCCCTCGACAGCGAGTGGGGCGAGGCGGACGTCGCCATGGCGGCGCCCTCAGGCGCCGACGCCATCCTCTTGCCGAAGGTCGAGAGCGCGGACCAGGTGCGTGCGCTGGACAAGCTGATGACGGCCAAGGGCGCGCCGGCCGCCATGGCGATCTGGTGCATGATCGAGACGCCCCTGGGCGTGCTGCGGTCGGCGGAGATCGCCGCGGCCGGCGGGCGGCTGGCCTGCTTCGTCATGGGCACTTCCGACCTCGCCAAGGACCTGCAGGCGAGCCACACGCGCGAGCGGCTGCCGATGCTGACCAGCCTCGGCCTGTGCGTGCTCGCCGCGCGCGCCTACGGGCTCGCCATCCTCGACGGCGTCCATCTCGACCTCAACGACGATGCCGGCTTCGCCGAATCCTGCCAGCAGGGGCGCGAGCTGGGGTTCGATGGCAAGACGCTGATCCATCCCAAGACCATCGAGGCGGCCAACCGCGCCTTCGCCCCGAGCGAGGCGGAGCTGGACTTCTCCCGCCGCATCATCCAGGCCCATGCGGAAGCCGCCGCCGCCGGCAAAGGCGTCGTCGTGGTGGATGGGCGGTTGATCGAGAATCTCCATGTCGAGAATGCGCGCCGGCTGGTCGCGCTCGGCGAGGCGATCGCCGCGCTGGAGCAGGGCGCCAGCTGATGGCGGGCGCCCAAGGCCGCTTCTTCGAGGATTTCCGCCTCGGCGAGGAGATCCGGCACGCCACGCCGCGCACCGTGACGGAAGCCGACCGGGCGCTGACGATCGCGCTGACCGGCAGCCGGTTCCCGCTGCACTCGGCCGACACCTTCGCCCGCGCGCTGGGCCTCGAGCGCGCGCCGCTCGATGATTGGCTCACCTTCAACATCGTTTTCGGCAAGACCGTCCCCGACATCTCGCTGAATGCGGTCGCCAATTTGGGATATGCCGAGGGGCGCTTCTCCGGCTTCGTCTATCCGGGGGACACGCTGAGCGCGCGCTCCACCGTGATCGGCCTGCGCGAGGCGAGCGCCGGCGACAGCGGCATCGTCTATGTGCGCTCGGAAGGCCTCAACCAGCGCGGCGAGACCGTGCTGAGCTATGTGCGCTGGGTGCTGGTGCAAAAGCGCGACGCAGGCGCGGCCGCGCCTTCCCCGCAGGTGCCGGAGCTGCCGAAGGCGGTGCCGGCCGGCGCGCTCGAGCCGACGCATCTCGACCTCTCCGGCTACGATTTCGAGCTGGCGGGCTCCGTCGAGCGGTTCGGCGATTATCCGGTCGGCCGCCGGATCGCGCATCCCTCGGGCATGACGGTGGAAGAGGCCTGCCACATGACCGCGACGCGGCTCTACCAGAACACGGCGCGCGTGCATTTCGACCAACACCGCATGGCGACGAGCCGGTTCAAGCGGCGCCTCGTCTATGGCGGCCATGTCATCAGCCTGGCGCGCGCCTTGAGCTTCGACGGGCTCGCCAATGCCTGCCGCATCCTCGCGATCAATGGCGGCCGGCATGTCGCGCCGTGCTTTGCGGGCGACACCGTCTATGCCTGGTCCGAGGTCCTGGACCGCGCCGAGCTCGGCGCGCATGCCGGAGCGCTGCGGCTGCGCACGGTGGCGGTGAAGAACCGCGAGAGCGCCGACTTCCCCGATCGCGGGCCGGACGGCGCCTACGATCCCTCGATCATCCTCGATCTCGACTATTGGGCGCTGATGCCGGCCTGATCGTCCGTCGCTGGCGCCGCGACAGGGTTGGGCTTAGCTTCTTGCCGGGCGAGGGGGCGCCCGGGACATGGCCAGGATTCTGCTCGGCTGGGAGCTCGGCAACGGCATCGGCTATGCCCGCCGGCTCGCCGCGATCGCCGACCGGCTGGCTGCGCAGGGCCATGATCCCGTCCTGGCGTTGCGCGACCCGAAGGCGCTGGCCGATCCCGTTCACTCGGTCCTGCAGGCTCCCGTCGTCGTCGGGCGGCTTCGGCCCGGGACCCAGGGCTTCGTTCCGGCCGGATTTGCCGACCTGATCGCCTGCAACGGCTTCGGCTTCGCCGACCATCTGTCCGAGATCCTGAAAGGCTGGCGGTCGCTGATCGATCAGGTCCGCCCGGAGCTGGTGGTGGCGGAATACGCGCCGTCGCTGGTGCTGGCGGCGTGGCGGCGCCTCCCGACGGTGTTGATCGGCACGCCCTATCTGATGCCGCCGGCCGAGGAGCCTCGCTTTCCCGAGCGCGAGGGCGTCCGGCCCTATGCCGACCAGGACGCGGCGCTCGATGTCATGCGGCGCGCGCAGCAGATGCTTGGAAACCCCCTGCCCGAGCGCGTGACGCAGCCCTTCGCCGAAGCCATCCGGGTGCCCTACGGCCTGCCGGAGCTGGACCCTTGGAGCCGCCAACGGCGCGAGCGGCTGCACGGGCTGTGGGAGCCGACCGCGCCGGCCGCGCCGCCCTCCTCTCCCCGCCTGTTCGCTTATCTGTCGCCGCAAGCGCCCGTGTTTGCCGCCGCGGCCGAGGGGCTCGCGCGCGCGGGCATTGCCGGCGAGGCCTTCATCCCGGACTGCCCGGCGCCGCTCCAGGCGTTGCTGGCGGCCGGCGGCATGACCCTGCACCGGGATCCGCCGCCGCTCGCCGACGCCGTCGCGCGCGCGAGCCTCGTGCTCCATCACGGCGGCATCGACACCGCGCAGACCGCGCTCGCGCTGGGCCGGCCGCAGCTCATCCTGCCGCGCTATCTCGACCAGCGGCTGACGGGCGAGGCCCTGGCCGCGCTCGGGCTCGCCCTCCTCCTCAACCGCGCCACGGCCACCGGGCCCTCGGTCGCCTCTGAGTTGCGCCGTCTGGCGGCCGATGCCACCATGGCCCAAAGGGCGGAGCTGCGCGCAACCCTGATCCGTCGGCGCGGCATCGACGATGCGCTCGCAGCGAGCGTTGAGGCGGCAGGAAGAGCGCTCGGCCGGGAGCGCGAACCGGCCCGGCTTCATTGAACCAGGGAGGAAGAAATGGCAGGCAAGGTCAGAGCCATTCCGGAGGGCTACCGTTCGGTCACGCCCTATCTCGTGGTGAAAGGCGCGGCGAAGGCGATCGACTTCTACAAGAAGGTGTTCGGCGCCCGCGAGAAGTTGCGCATGGAGGGGCCGGGCGGCACCGTCGCCCATGCCGAGCTCGAGATCGGCGATTCGGTAGTGATGCTGGCCGACGAGAATCCGCAGCACGGTGCTCTGAGCCCGGCGACGGTCGGCGGCACTCCCGTGAGCATCATGCTCTATGTGGAGGATGTGGATCGCGTCGCCGAGACGCTGACCAAAGCGGGAGCCAGGACGCTGCGCTCGGTGCAGGACATGTTCTATGGCGACCGGAGCGGCAGCTTCGAGGACCCGTTCGGCCACCGCTGGCACGTCTCGACCCATATCGAGGACGTGACGCCCGAGGAGATCGAGCGGCGCATGGCCAAGATGAGGCAGGGCTGACACCAAGCCCGCTTCCGATTATCAGGCCGATGCTTTCCTGCGCGAAGGCTCCGCCGCGCGTCAGCATGATATTGCTCAAAACTGGAAAGATTGTGTTTAGAGATCGCTATTGATTGTGGCTCTTGTGATCAGATAGATTTCTCATATTCGAAATTTTGAACTCCGCGGCGCGACCATGTCTTCCCCTGCCAGATACTTCGTCTGGATCGCGCTGTTCTCAGCGCCGGTTCCGGCCGCGGCTTATCTGGAATGCCATCAGGGCGCCTATTCGACGATCTGCGCGGAAGTAGGCGAGCCGGCGGGCGGCAGCGGCAATGGCGGGTCGGGCGGCGGGCCCGTTCAGACGCCCGCCATCCCGCAGACCGAGGACGAGCAGATGCGGGCCCTGATCGACAGCGCCGAGGCGCTGCTGGCCCGCCGCAAGTACGACACCGCGCTCGCCGAGATCGAGGAGGCGCTGGTCCTGCGTCCGGGCGATCCCGATGCGTTGGCCGTGCGCGAGCGAATCCGGCAGGCCGCCGGCTATGCCAATCCCCCACCGGCGCTCCCTGCGACCGGCGCCACGGCAAGCTTCGACAGCGCGGCGGCGCCCGCGAGCCCGCCGCCCGCCTTCCTGCCCATGCTGGGCGACCCAGCCCAGCCGGCGCCGGTGGAAACCACGGTTGCCGCCGCGCCGCCGACCAGCGTCGTCGACGCGCGCGGGCAGACGGTGGATCTGAGGCTCCCCGTCCCCGAGCAGATGCTGAACTCGCCCGCGCTCGGCGAGTGGCGCAAGGCCATGGACGCGGTGACGCGCCGGGATTGGGCGGTGGCCGCCGCCTGGTTCAAGCAGGGGCTGAACAAGGACCCGGCCAACGACGCGCTGCTCCGCGCCGCGGACCTCGCCGACTTCACCTTGCGGCAGCGGCAGCAGGAGGAGGCCGCAAAAGGCGCGCTGCAGCTCATCGACCAGGCCTTTGCCGCGCGCGATGCCGGCGATTTCCAGCGCCAGGACGCGATCCTGGCCGAGATCCGCAACGACCCGCGCTACCGCGACCCCGCGGCGCAGCGCTGGCGCGACCTCGTCTTCGCGCATCTGGAGGCGCGTTCGCTCGAAGGCGGCTCCAAGCCGCCAGCGCAGATGACCGAGGCGGAGAAGAACGGGCTCATGACCCAGCGGCTGATCGGCGAGCTCCTCGCCGAGGATTGCCAGCGGATCGGCAACTCCGCGCTGCTCGCCGGGCGCACGGCCGATGCGAAGGTGGCATTCCAGGCGGCCGCCGCGCTGGCGCCGCATATTCCCCATTACCAGCGCACCGCGGAGACGCTGAACGGCGCGCAGTGACGAAATATCGAAGGGGGCTCTCGTGAGAATCGGACGGACGGTCGGCGCCCTGGCGCCGCTGCTGGCGATGTGGTCTTGCGCGCAATATGAGGAGCCGGCCCCCATCGTCGGCTGGACTTGCCTGCCGAGTTACGGCGGCTGCGATGAATACGGGTCGAACTACACAACCGCGAACGCCACCGTCGGCCTGCCCTTTGAATGGGCATTGTTCGCCAAGTGCAGCACGACGAGGGAGTGGGGACTCCAGTCGGTCGAAATCAACACCGGGCGGCTGCCGCCTGGGCTCGAGATCGAACCCACCAGATTTAGCATGGTCGGCGTGCCGACTCGCGCCGGGAGCTTCTCGTTCCAGATTCTGTTCCGCGGCATCGAGTGCCCCGGAAGCAACTACCTGCCCTACGGCGACTGGACCCAGAGCTACACGATCGTCGTGACGGGGAATTAGGCGCCGACAAGGCCACAGGGGCAAACCCGGCCAGCGCCGCGGCCCGGGACGAGAAGAGGGGGACATCGCGTGAGGAAGCTTCGCGTCCTAGCTTTCATTGCCGTCATCGTTCTGCTGAGCAGCCTGGCACGGCATCACACGGCGACGGCGCAAATCGTCGGCTGGACTTGCCTGCCGACCTTCGGCGGATGCGACGAGTACGGGACGCCCGCGAGCACGGCGAATGCCACCGTCGGCCTGCCGTTCGCATGGCATTTGGTGGCCGGCTGCAACACCGGTCAATGGGATCTTGCCTCGGCCGAGCTCAACACCGGGCGGCTGCCTCCGGGGCTGGAGTTCGAGTACTACACCTA
>JAREAF010000635.1 GCA_029240475.1 Rhodospirillales bacterium
CGCCAGCACGCAGCCGCGCGCGACCGGAGTGGCCGCCTCGATGTCCTCCGGATTGGTGCCGACATTGCCGATATGCGGGAAGGTGAAGGTGATGATCTGCGCGGCATAGGAGGGATCGGTCATGATCTCCTGATAGCCGGTCATCGAGGTGTTGAAGCAGAGCTCGCCGACGCTGCGCCCGGGCGCTCCTAAGCCCCGGCCCCAGAAGACCGAGCCGTCCGCCAGCACCAGGGCGGCGGTTGCGGCGGGCGGCCGAGGCGGGCGCTCATGCGTCATGTCGGGCGCGGTCTCCGAAAGTCCCTGCGTCGCGGGGCTCCGTCCGTCCTTGCAGCCGAGCGCCGGACTTCGCGGGTCTCGCTCTCGCGAACATCGCAGCCGGATGAGCCTGGATCAGGTCGGGAAGACGGAAGCCGCCGGGTCTTAGGGCGTAACCGCCCTTAAGGTCAAGCCCGGATTTCCTTTGTTTTTCCGCCGCAAGCGCATGGGCGTGAGCTTGCCATCGGCAAATGGACTCCCCCGCCCGGTTGGGGTATGGTCGCCGCTTCTCCAGCACAGCGACCGATTCCACTAGGCTGCCCATCCGATGCTGCGCGCGCGCCTCAACGACGAGCTCAAAGCCGCGATGAAGAGCAAGGACCAGCGCGCCGTCTCGACGGTGCGGCTGATCCTGGCCGCGCTCAAGGACCGCGACATCGCCGCCCGCGGCAAGGGCAACACCGACGGCATCGGCGAGGAGGAGATCGGCGACCTCCTGCAGAAAATGGTGCGCCAGCGGCGCGAGAGCATCGAGCTCTACGAGCAGGGGAACCGCCAGGACTTGGCGCAGCAGGAGCGCGAGGAGATCCAGGTCATCGAGCGCTTCCTGCCCAAGCAGATGGACGAGGCGGAGATGGACGCCGCGGTCTCGGCGGTGATCGCCGAGCTCGGCGCCGGCTCGATCAAGGATATGGGCCGGGTGATGGCGGCGCTGAAGCAGCGCCATTCCGGGCAGATGGACTTTTCCAAGGCCGGCGCGCTGGTCAAACAGCGCCTGTCCTGAGCTTCAACCGCCAGCCCTGAGGGGGCCGCTGAGGGGTGTCGTTCCCGCCCGCCTTCCTGGACGAGCTGAGGGCGCGGCTGGCCCTCTCCTCGGTCGTTGCCCGCCGGGTTCGGCTGCAGCGGCGCGGCCGCGAGCATCTCGGCCTCTGCCCGTTCCATAACGAGAAGACCCCGTCCTTCACCGTCAACGACGACAAGGCCTTCTTCCACTGCTTCGGCTGCGGGGCCCATGGCGACGTGATCGGCTTCGTCATGCGGGCCGAGGGGCTGGCCTTCCCCGAGGCGGTCGATCGCTGCGCGCAGGAAGCGGGGCTCCAGGTTCCGGCCTCCTCGCCCGAGGAGCGCGCCAAGGCCGAGCGTCACGCCACCCTGCAAGGCGCGCTTGAGGTGGCGGCCGTCTGGTTCGAGCGCCAGTTGCAGGGGCCGGAGGGCCGGGCGGGCCTCGCTTATCTGCGCGGCCGATGCCTCACGGACGAGACCATCGCCCGCTTCCGGCTCGGCTTCGCGCCCGACTCGCGCGGCGCGCTCAAATCCGCCCTGATGAAGCAGGGTTTGCCCGAGTCGCTGCTGGTCGAAGCGGGGCTCCTGATCCGGCCGCCCGAGGACAATCCCGGCCCGACCTATGACCGCTTCCGCGGCCGCGTCATGTTCCCCATCGCCGACCGGCGCGGCCGGGTCATCGCCTTCGGCGGGCGCGTTCTGGGCGAGGGGGAGCCCAAATACCTGAACTCGCCCGAGACCCCGGTCTTCCACAAGGGCCGCACCCTCTACGGCCTCGCCCAGGCGCGCAAAGCCGCCCATGACAAAGGCGAGGTGATCGTCGCCGAGGGCTATATGGATGTCATCGCCATGGCGCAGGGGGGCTTCGCCAACGCGGTCGCCCCGCTCGGCACCGCCTTGACCGAGGACCATCTCAAGGAGCTGTGGCGGCTCGCGCCCGAGCCGATCCTCTGCTTCGACGGCGATGCGGCCGGCCAGCGCGCCGCCGCCCGCGCCGCCGAGCGGGCCCTGCCGCACCTCCTGCCCGGCTTCTCCCTGCGCTTCGCCCTGCTGCCGGCGGGGCTGGATCCGGACGACCTGATCCGCTCACAAGGGCCGCAGCGGCTGGCCGAGATCCTGGCCGCCGCCCAGCCGCTGGTCGATACGGTCTGGGCTTTGGAGGCGGCGGGCCGCAAGCTCGACACGCCCGAGCGCCGGGCCGGATTCCGGGCGGCCCTGAAGGCCCGCATCGAGGCGATCGCCGACCCGGCCGTCCGCCGGGACTACGCCGCCGAGATGGAGCGTCGGCTGGAGAAGCTGTTCGGGGCCCCCAGGGCTCGGCCGGAGGGCGGACATCGGCGGGGGCCGTGGAAGCCCGGCCCGGCCACCGCGGGGGGCGAGGCGGCCCGCCGCGGCGTCGGGGGTGTTGTTCGCCGGCAACAGGAGATTCTCCTCGCGACCCTGATCAA